>JAYSCF010000300.1:0-1186 GCA_041915005.1 Novosphingobium sp. | reverse complement strand
CGCGGTCGTACATCACCCGGCCCTTGCCCGGAACGAAGGTGTAGCAATCGGTCAGCCGGTCGATCTTGCCTTCGGGAACGGCGAAGAAGGTGTCCACCATTCCCAGCGGCGCAAAGATCCGCTGCTGGAAGAAATCGGGCAGCGATTGGCCCGACAAGCGCTGGACCACGGCGCCCAGCACGTCGGTCGAAACCGAATAGTTCCAGGCCTCGCCCGGCGAAAATTCGAGCGGCAGCTTGCCCAGCGCGGCGATCAGGCCATCAAGGTCGAGATTGCCGTGCCAGTTCTCGATCTTGCCCTCGCGGTGCGCGGCATCGATGTTGGTGCGGTTCTGGAAGCCATAGGTCAGCCCCGAGGTGTGGCGCAGCAAATCGAGCATCTGCATCGGCCGCGCGCAGGGCTTGGTCAGGAACGGCACGCCCCCGCCGCCGCCATTGTAGACCCCCAGATCCTTGAATTCGGGCAGCACGTGGTGGACCGGCGTATCAAGCGCCACCTTGCCTTCTTCGAGCAGCATCATGAACGCGATCGAAGTGATCGGCTTGGTCATGCTGGCGATGCGGAACAGCGATGCCTCGTCGATCGGCTGGCCGCCCTCGCGGGCCGGTCCTTGCGAGGACAGGTGCGCAATCTCACCCCGGTCGGAGATCAGCAGCTGCGCGTTCGCCAGCTTGCCAGTGTCGAGGTAGTTCGCCTTGATGAAGGCGTCGATCCGCGCAAGGCGCTCCGAATCAAATCGTCCCGTCGCGCGTGCCAGCTGCGTCATCCGCCTTGTCCCCCAATCGATCGGTTGCACATTCGCACCTGTATTGCCCCGGCCACGCGGCAGGGCAAGCTGGAACAGGCGGGCTTTCCCCGTTTAGCCCTCTTTACAAGGGCGGAGCGAATCCCCATAGGCTGACCACATGATCACCCGGCTTGGCCTTACCCTGCGACTTATCCGCCCTTGGGCGTGAGCTGGCGTGCCTGCTTGGGGCCGCTGGCGGCACCCAAGGGACACTTGAACCGCTGACCGTCGCAACGCCAGATCCGAGATTCCGTCATGACCATGCTGAAGAACCCCGGGGCCAAGTACCGCCCCTTCCCGCAGATCAACCTGCCCGACCGCCAGTGGCCGTCGAAAGTGATCGAACAGGCCCCGCGCTGGCTCTCCACCGACCTGCGCGATGGCAACCAGGCGCTGATC
>JAYSCF010000299.1:0-1195 GCA_041915005.1 Novosphingobium sp. | reverse complement strand
GAATTGACCGAACAGGGCCCCCAGAATGGTCGCTTCTTCGAATTCCAGTTCGGCGCGGGCGCGGCTGGGTGACCGGGCATGGGCTGTGTCGGAACGGGCGGGCGCCGTATCATGGGCGCGGGCAGGTTTGCGGGCCATAGGGGCGGGCGGCTAGCTCCTTTCGGTGAAGCCCGAAGCGGCTTCGATTCGGAAGATAGGCGCCATGGTTCCCGGTGCAAGCGACACCGCGATGACAGTTGTTGGAAAACGGGTCAGCCGTGGTCTTGGGAAACGATCCGGGCCGCCAGCGAATTGGGGCCCGCTTCGACCAGTTCGACCTCAACCAGATCGCCGATGGCGAAATCGCCGGTGAAGTGGACCGATTGCAGCCACGGCGACTTGCCCAGCCATTGGCCTTCGAGCTTGCCGCGGCGTTCGACCAGCACTTCGCAGCGCTTGCCCACCGAGGCCTGGTTGAAGGCCAGCTGATCGCGCCCCAGCGCGGCCTGGAGGCGTTGCAGGCGCTCGTCCATCACTGCGGCCGGGATCTGATCGTCCATCGCTGCGGCCGGGGTGCCGGGGCGGGGCGAATACTTGAAGCTGAAGCACTGGGCATAGCCGACCTGTTCGACCAGCTTCAGCGTATCGGTGAATTCGGCCTCGGTTTCGCCCGGGAAGCCGACGATGAAATCGCCCGACAGCGCGATATCGGGCCGTACGGCGCGGACCTTGTCGAGCACGGCAAGATAGCTGGCCGCGGTGTGGCTGCGGTTCATCGCTTTCAGCACGCGGTCGTTACCGGCCTGAACCGGCAGGTGCAGGAACGGCATCAATTGCGGAATGTCGCGGTGGGCCGCGATCAGCCCGTCGGTCATGTCATTGGGATGGCTGGTGGTATAGCGGATCCGGGCAAGCGCGGGGATTGCGGCTAGCGACTCGACCAGCTTCTCCAGCCCGCGCCCCGCCTCGTCGCGCCAGGCATTCACGTTTTGCCCCAGCAGCGTGATTTCGCGTGCGCCGGCATCGACCAGCCGCTGTGCTTCGGCAACGAGATCGGCAAAGGGGCGCGAAATTTCGGCCCCGCGGGTATAGGGCACCACGCAATAGGTGCAGAATTTGTCGCAGCCTTCCTGCACGGTCAGGAAAGCGCTGGGGCCAACCTTGCGGCGCGCGGGCAGGGCATCGAACTTGGTGTTGGCCGGCATGTCCGTATCGA
>JAYSCF010000298.1:0-1222 GCA_041915005.1 Novosphingobium sp. | reverse complement strand
AGGGCTGTGTAGCTTCTCGGGCGAAATGCGCTAGAGGTCGCTCATGCCTGACCTCCATTCGCCCAAGACCCCTGCCTGGCCGCCCAAGAGCGCCCCGCGCCTGTTCGTGCCGGCACCGCTGCAAGCAGGCGCCGCGGTGGTGATCGAAGGCCCGCAGGCGCACTATCTGGCGCGGGTGATGCGGGTGGGCGAAGGCGACGGCGTGGTGCTGTGCGATGATGCCACCGGCGAATGGGCCGCGCGGGTGGCAAGCGCGGGCAAGCGCGACGTGGTGCTGGTGCCCGAAACCCTGCTGCGCCCGCGCGAGGATGTGCCCGATTTCACACTCTGCGCGGCGCTGCTCAAGAAGGACCGGTTCGATCTGGTGCTGGAAAAGGCCTGCGAGCTGGGGGTGCGGCGGATCCAGCCGGTGCTGACCCGGCGCTGCGTGGCCGACAAGCTCAACCTGGAACGTGCCCGCACCGTGCTGATCGAGGCGGCAGAGCAATGCGCCCGCACCGCCCTGCCCCAGCTGGCCGAGCCGGTGAAGCTCGACGCGCTGCTGCGCGGCTGGGACGCAGGGCGCACCCTGTTCTTCGCCGACGAGGAAGGCGGCGATCCGGCGGCGGCCTGCTTTGCCGCCCATTCAGGCCCCGCCGCCCTGCTGGTTGGCCCCGAGGGCGGGTTCGACGCGGCCGAGCGCGAAGCCGTGCGCGCCCTGCCGCAAGCCCGCGCCATCACACTGGGGCCGCGGATCTTGCGCGGCGAAACCGCGGCAATTGCCGCCATATCGCTGTGGATGGGCACGGTGGGCGATTGGTAATTTAATGCTGGCGCAACAATCGCCAGCCACCTATCTCCCCACCATGAGCACCAGACAGGTTTCAGATAGCAACGATCCAGTGATCGAAAGCCGCGACCAGTTGATCGCGCCGATGATCAAGGGAGAAAAGCCGCGCGAGCGTTGGCGGATCGGCACCGAGCATGAAAAGCTGGTGTTTGCGCGATCAGACCATCACGCCCCGTCCTATGACGAACAGGGCGGAATTCGCGACCTGTTGCTGGCGCTGAAGGACTTCGGCTGGGAAGAGGTCAACGAAGGCGGCAAGGTCATCGCCATGTCGGGCAGCGACGGGGCAATCAGCCTTGAACCGGCCGGGCAGTTCGAACTGTCAGGCGCGCCGCTCGAAAACCTGCACCAGACCTGCGACGAAACCAATCGCCACCTCGACCAGGTCCGCGC
>JAYSCF010000297.1:0-1238 GCA_041915005.1 Novosphingobium sp. | reverse complement strand
TCGTCGCGGGTGCGCCCCAAGCGCTGGATCGCCTCTTGCGAGATATAGGTGATCCGGCCTTCGCCGTCGCTCGACCAGAACCAGCCGATCCCCGAAGCTTCGTAATCGCGCAGCAGCGAAAGTGCCTGGCGCAATTCATCGGTGGTCGCCGTGCTTTCGGGCGGCTGGGACGCGCTTTCAACCTTGCCCCCAAGCAGGTTGCGAAAGCGTCCCAGTGCGGATCCGGCGGCGTCGCTCATAAGCCTGGTCGGGTCGATCCCTGTCAGATGCTGCGCGCCCTCGGCGTGACGGCGGCAAGGTTCAAAATCAGATATTCGGTCTTAAACGACCATGGTTGCTGAATGGCTAACGATTGCAAACACATCAGCCCTGCCCGGCGCCATCGCGCCGCAGGATCGCCCCGCGTGGCCGGGCAGCGGCCCCGCCCTGCGAAATCAGTGCGATCCGCCCGCCATCGTCGAGTTCGAGCGGGGCGGAAAACTCCACCCCCATCCGGTCTTCCTGGCACCAGCGCGCAGTGGCGGTCACCACATGCCCTTCGGTCAGGATAATCCGGAAAATCGTTCCCGGCGGCACGTTCCACAGCCCCTCGACCATCGCCCCGGTGGTCGAGATATTGCGGATCGTCCCGCGATACTGCTGCCCGCCGTGATCGAGCACGACCTTGCGCAGCATGGTGTGGCGCACGGCCCGCGCGGCGCGCGGCCCCTTGGCGATTGCGGTCAGCCCAGTCTGCAGTTTGCGGGTGGCACATTCCACATCGAGCGGCTTTTCATAGATGAAGCCCTGAACGTGACTGCAGCCCAGCATCCGGACCAGGTCCAACTCGTCGAGCGTTTCTACCCCTTCGGCGGTGGTTTCCATGCCCAGCGCTTCGGCCAAACTGACGATCGAGGCGATGATCGCGCCGTTGCGGCTGCCCGCGATGGTCGCCCCGCGCACGAAGCTCTGGTCGATCTTGATCTTGTCGAACGGCGCTTTCTTGAGATAGCCGAGCGAGGAATAGCCGGTCCCGAAATCATCGAGCGCCAGCCGCACCCCAACCCGCTTGAGCGCGGCGAACATCGCATCGGTGCCCTCGTCATCGTTGAGGAACACACTCTCGGTAATTTCGAGTTCGAGCCGGGCTGGATCGACCTGCGCAGCGGCCAGCGCGCTGGTGATCACCGCGGGAAGCGCGGGATTGGCAAACTGCAGCGGCGAAACGTTGACCGCCACCCGCACGCTGGCCGGCCAGC
>JAYSCF010000296.1:0-1239 GCA_041915005.1 Novosphingobium sp. | reverse complement strand
TGCATCAGCGCCTGCTGGCCATAGCAGATGCCCAGCATCGGCAGCCCGCTTTGCAGGATCGCATCGGGGATGCGTGGGCCGTTTTCATCAAGCACCGAGGCCGGACCACCCGACAGGATGATCCCCTTGGGCTGCATCCGCGCAAAGGCGGCTTCGGCCAGGCTGAAGGGGGCGATTTCGGAATAGACTCCGGCTTCGCGCACGCGGCGGGCGATGAGCTGGGTGACCTGGCTGCCGAAGTCGACAATGAGGATGGAATCGGAAGGTTGGACCGTCATGGCCCGCCGATAAAGCTGGCGGGCCATGCTGGCAAGTTTGGCGCCTATTTCGCCTGTGCAATCATCTCACGCAGATCGGTCTTCAAGAGTTTGCCGATGTGGCTGCGCGGCATTTCGGCGATGGCGTAAAGCGCCGAAACGCGCTGGGTCTTGCCCAGGCGGCTGTTGGCAATGGTGCGGATGTCCTCCAGCGCGTCTTCGCCGATGCCGGGTTTCAGCACCACGAAGCCGACCGGGGTTTCGCCCCATTGCTCGGATGGCACGCCGACCACGGCGGCTTCGACCACGCGCGCGTCCTTGGCCAGTTCGGCCTCAAGATCGACGGGGAAGATGTTGAACCCGCCCGAGATGATCACGTCCTTGGTCCGCCCGACCAGTTCGACGAAGCCATCGGCATCGACCCGGCCAACGTCGCCCATGCGCTGCCAGGTGGTGCCGTCCTCGGGATTGATCCAGTATCCCTCGCGGGTCTTTTCGGGCTGGTTCTTGTAGCCCAGCATCATGGTCGAGCTTTTGCCGACCAGTTCGCCCGGCGTGCCCGGGGGCACTTCGTTGCCGTCCTCGTCCAGCACTTTCAGGAAATGGCCCGGCGCGGGGCGGCCCACGGTGTGGAGCTTGTCGGGGTGTTCGTGGACCGGGAAGATGCAGGCCACCCCGCCTTCGGTCATGCCATAGATCTCGATCAGCCCGCCGGGCATCCGCTGCAGCACTTCACCCTTGAGATCGGCGGGGAAGGGCGCCGAGGTGCAGTACTTCATCTTCATCGATGAAAGATCGTAGCGGTCGAAATCGGAGAACTGCATCAGCCGGCGATATTGCACCGGCACCAGCATGGTGTGGGTGACGCGTTCGGCCTCGGCGCGCTTCAGCCAGCCTTCGGTATCGAACTTGCCCATGATCGAGGCGCAGCCGCCCGAATACATCGTCGGCAGGAACACGGCCATGGTGGTGTTCGAATAGA
>JAYSCF010000295.1:0-1260 GCA_041915005.1 Novosphingobium sp. | reverse complement strand
GCGCTGCCCCATCAGCACGCGCGGCTCGGTCCCGGCGGGAAGATAGACGTCAACCCGGCTGCCAAAGCGGATCAGGCCGACCCGCTGCCCGGCAGCCAGCATGTCGCCCGGCTTGACGAAGGGCACGATCCGGCGCGCGACCAGCCCGGCGATCTGGGTAAACCCGATCATCGCACCTTCCCCACGCTCGATCAGGATGTGCTGACGCTCGTTTTCCTCGCTCGCCTTGTCGAGATCGGCGTTCATGAACTTGCCGGGGATATAGACCACGCGGCGCACCGTACCGCCGATCGGGGCGCGGTTGATGTGGACATCGAACACCGACATGAAGATCGACACCCGGGTCACCAGCCCTGCGGGCAGGCCCGGCGTGCCACTGCCATCGTCAATCACCAGCTCGCGCGGGGGTTCGACCTGCTGGATCAGCGTGATCAGCCCGTCGGCGGGCGAAACCACGAAGCGGTCGCCCTGCGGGGTAACGCGCTGCGGATCGCGGAAGAAGGCCAGGATGCCCAGCACCAGCGCGCCAAGCGGCCAGGCCAGGGTTTCCCAGCTCATGAAGGCGCAGGCCGCGCTTGCCGCCGCGGCAATCCCGGCAAACTTGTAGGATTCCTGGTGGATCTTGGGGAAATGCCAGTGAACGTCGCCGCGACCACGGTTATCGAGGATTTCGCCAGACATCACGCCGCCTTCCGCACGAACACGGTGCCGGCCGAATAGCCCGCACCAAAGGAACAGATCACCCCGGTATCGCCGGGCGCCAGATCGGCATTATGCAGGTTGAACGCGATGATCGAGCCCGCGCTCGAGGTATTGCCATAGGTATCAAGCACAGTGGGGCTTTCGTCTTCGTTGGCCTCGTGGCCCAGCACGCGCTGGGCGATGAGGCGGTTCATTCCCTGATTGGCCTGGTGCAGCCACAACCGGCGCAGGCCGGCGGGGTCCAGGCCCAGCTTCTGCGCTTCCTCGACGATCATCGTCGCCACCATCGGCACCACTTCCTTGAACACCTTGCGGCCTTCCTGGACAAACAGCTTGTCCGGGGTGCCGATGGTTTCGGGGGTGGCGCAGTTGAGGAAGCCGAAATTGTTGCGGATGTTGTTCGAATAGACCGTCTTGAGCCGCGTGCCGAGCACTTCCCAATGATCCTTGGGCGCGATGTCGCGTGCTTCGACCAGCACGGCGGTCGCCACGTCACCAAAGATGAAGTGGCTATCGCGGTTGCGCATGTTGTTGTGCCCGGTGCAGATTTCGGGGCTG
>JAYSCF010000294.1:0-1271 GCA_041915005.1 Novosphingobium sp. | reverse complement strand
TGGTTCCTGATCCGAAGCCTGACGACAGAGCTGCGCTATGAACGCAATGGCAGCCGGAACCGGCTGAGCTTCATGCTGCCCTCGACGCAGGCGGGGTGGTGCGATCCCTCGGTGGGATGACGTGGCGCGCGCGATGGGCGGTGGGCTGGCTGGACGGTTGGTGAGAAGTGGAGAGGTGGGAAAGCGCGACCAAAGCTTGAAGGTGGGCGTCGATTTGCGCCCATGACGCAGAATTCATCCTGAAACCGGCGCGGCGCGCGGTAAATGCCGCGCCTTGATCACCAAACTGTGGAGAAAGTTCATCCTGACGGCATTGACCCTGCGGTGATCGCCCTTAACTTGAGGAAGACCGATCCGCGCGCGCCGCGGCCCCGCGTCATTCCCCTTGTTGTCATTTTGACGGAGCCGCCATTGCCCCATGCCACCCCCTTGATCGCCACCATCGTCGCCGGCCTTGGACTTGCCTTTATCCTTGGCCTGATCGCGCAGCGGCTGCGGCTGCCGATGCTTGCGGGATATCTGTTGGCGGGGGTGATCATCGGGCCGTTCACGCCGGGATATGTGGCCGATCAAAGTCTGGCCTCAGAGCTGGCCGAGCTGGGTGTGATCCTGCTGATGTTCGGCGTCGGGCTGCATTTTTCCGTGCGCGATCTTTTGTCGGTGCGGAAAATCGCGATTCCCGGGGCGGTGGGGCAGATTGGCGTGGCGACCCTTGCGGGGGCGGCGGTCGGCTGGCTGATGGGCTGGAACCTTGGCGCGAGCCTGATTTTCGGTCTGTCGCTGTCGGTGGCCTCGACCGTGGTGCTGCTGCGCGCACTGCAGGAACGCCAGATCGTCGAATCCCAGCGCGGCCGCATCGCGGTCGGCTGGCTGATCGTCGAGGATCTGGCGATGGTGGTGACGCTGGTTCTGGTACCGCCGCTCGCCGGGCTCTTGGGGGGCAACGCGGTTCCGGTTGAAGAGGGCGCGCAGGAAATCGCCAAGCTGGGCTTTGGTCCCATCGGGGCCACACTGCTGATCACGGCGGTCAAGGTTTCGGCCTTTGTCGCGCTGATGCTGGTGGTGGGACGCAAGCTGATCCCCTGGGTGCTGCACTATGTCGCCCGCACCGGATCGCGAGAGCTGTTTCGCCTTGCCGTCCTGTCGACGGCCCTGGGCGTGGCCTATGGCTCGGCCGTGTTCTTTGGCGTTTCCTTTGCGCTCGGGGCGTTCTTTGCCGGCATGGTGATGGCCGGATCGACGCTTTCGAGCCAGGCGATGAAGGAAACCCT
>JAYSCF010000293.1:0-1368 GCA_041915005.1 Novosphingobium sp. | reverse complement strand
TTTCGGTTCCCGCGATCCGCCAGCGCAAGCAGGATGGCGTCACCGCCCAGCCGATCGTGATGCTCACCGCCTATACCGCGCGCCAGGCGCAGCTGCTCGACGAACATTGCGACCTGCTCTTGTGCGGGGATTCGCTGGGCCAGGTGATCTATGGCCTACCCTCCAGCCTGCAGGTCACGCTCGACATGATGATCGCCCACGGCGCGGCCGTGGTGCGCGGATCCTATCACGCAGTGGTGGTGATCGACCTGCCGTTCGGCAGCTACGAAGCCTCGCCCGAGCAGGCCTTTGCCAGCGCTTCGCGGGTGCTGGCCGAAACCGGGGCCAGCGCGGTCAAGCTTGAAGGCGGCGCGGCGATGGCCGAAACCGTCGCCTTCCTGGTCCAGCGCGGCATTCCGGTGATGGGCCACGTCGGCCTGACCCCGCAGGCGGTCAACGTGCTGGGCGGCTACAATGCGCGCGGGCGCAGCGATGCCGAAGCCGCCAAGATCGTGTCCGACGCGGTGGCGCTGGAACAGGCCGGGGCCTTTGCCATCGTGATCGAAGGCGTGGTCGAACCGATCGCGATTGCCGTGACCAAGGCGATTGCCTGCCCCTCGATCGGGATCGGCGCTTCGGCCCAGTGCGATGGGCAGGTGCTGGTCACCGAAGACATGCTTGGCATGTTCGAGCGCGTGCCGCGGTTCGTGAAGCGCTTTGCCGATGTCGCCGAACTGATCTCGGGCGCGGCGGCCAGCTATGCCGATGACGTGCGCAGCCGCAGCTTCCCCGGCCCCGACCAGACCTATCAGCCCAAGTAATCCGCCCCTGAAATTCAACCCGCCCGGCTGATCCGGGCGGCCAGCGGGGCTGCGATCACCAACTGGGTCAGGTGATAGAGCAGGATCGGCAAGAGGATCGTGCCCGCCGCGGCCGGGGGAAACAGCACGGTGGCCAGCGGCGCGCCCATCGCGATGCTTTTCTGCGCCCCGGCAAAGAACAGCGCCACCCGGTCGCCGCGCGGCAGGCGCAGCGCCCCACCCAGCAGCCAGGCGCCCAGATGGCCGGCAACCAGCAGCGCCCCGGTCCCGCCCGCCAGCCAGACCCAGCCGGCCAGATCGACCCGGACCCAGAACCGCTGCTCGACCGCGCCGGAAAAGGCGACATAGACCGCGATCGCGATCGAACTGCGGTCCATCCAGGTAACGATCGGGCGGTGTTCCTTGACCCAGCCGCCCACCCGGTCCTGCAGCACCTGGCCAATGATGAACGGCACCAGCAGGATCACCACGACCTTGACCAGCCCGTCGGAATGGAAGCCGCCGCCCTGCCCGCCGGCCAGCGCCGAAAACAGCGGCGCGGTGATAAACACGCCCAGGATGTTGAGCA
>JAYSCF010000292.1:0-1381 GCA_041915005.1 Novosphingobium sp. | reverse complement strand
AATCCCCACTCAGCTTACCGCTGGCGGGGATCGGGCTGACCATCTCATTAAGCCCAGTCCGAAAACTGGGCTAAGTGCTTAATTCTTTGGCTCCCCGACCTGGGCTCGAACCAGGGACCTACGGATTAACAGAGGCCCCCGGACGCCGGCGGAAGAACACCGGGCACCATCTTACACCATCTAGCGCCACGCCATCAAGGTGTGTAAATCATGCCTTGGCGTTGGTATTTCAGGTGGTTCGTTGCGTCAGGACGTTGCGGACTTGGCGGCCGGTCAATGCGAAGGCTTGGGCTATCTCTCGCACGGACGATCCTTCGGCGGCCATGCGCGCGATTTCATGGTTGCGCTTCGTCCGGTGCATCGCGTCGCAGCGCGGCAGCCGGATTACCCGGCCGCCGAATTCGTCGCACAGCTTTTCGGCCGCAGCGTGGCCGATGATGCCCACCAGCTTGTGGGTGGGCTTCACGGTTCGCGGAACCCTCATAAAGCCGGTACCGCCCGTTCCGTGAATGTGCGCCATCAGCGCCAGCGCCAGGCGCTGGCCAATCAGTTCGGACACCTTGGCAGCGAATGCTGGCAGATCGGGGTTCATGGCGTCACCGAATAAGCGCCACGGCGGCGCATCTCCGCGGCTATTTGCGCGGCATTCTTTCGTTGGGGGCGGGAAGTGTTGCGCGTCGCGGCTTCCTGGTCGGCAGCTGCGCGGGCGGCCTGCTTGATCCTCACCGATAGCCCGACGAATTCCTGGCCCAGCACGGCCAGGTTGTGCGCCATGGTCATTGCTGCCAGGCTGTCGGGTGCCTTCAGGCAAGGGAAGGCGTTACGCGCCTGCTTTGCACGCTGCACCAGGGCCACCAGTTCCTCGTTCATTGCTTCCATGGATCAATATCCCATCGCTGGGTCGAACATCACGCCACGACGCTGCACGGCCTGTTTTTCAGCCAGGCGGCGGGCAACTTCATCAGCCAGGGCTTTGCTATCCTGGCCAGGCAGTTGATTGATCGTGATCGGTGCGGTCACGGTGGAATTGATCGTCTGCCCAGCTGCACCAGGGGCACGCACAGCCGGCAGGGGCGGTGGTGCTGCAGCTGCACCATTCGGGGCGCTGGCCTTCGCCTGGTTGTCGCCACCGAAGCCGAAAAACGCCTTCGTCTTGGCCCAAAATTCGCCCACGGCCTGAATCTTGCCGATGATCCAATCGATAGACTTCCCGACGGTGGTTTTGATGCCATCGAACAGGCCGGTAAAGAAGCCGCTGATCGGCTCCCAGTTCTTGTAAATCACGGCGGCAGCGCCAGCCACCCCAAGGGCGATCAAGCCGATCGGGTTGGCGGCCATTAGGGCGCCCGCTGCCACCTGCACAGCGCCGATAGCGAAGGCG
>JAYSCF010000291.1:0-1443 GCA_041915005.1 Novosphingobium sp. | reverse complement strand
CCTCGGAATTGCCGCGCACCTGCATCCCCTGATAGCAACCGGCGAGCGCGATGATCAGGCCAAACACCGGCGCCTTGATCAGCCCGACCCACAGATCGTGCAGCGGCACCACTTCCTGGATCCGGATCAGGAACGTGAAGAAGGGAATGTCGAGCGTGAGCGTCGAAATGAACGCCCCGCCAATGATCGCCAGCAACGAGGAATAGAACCCTAAGAGCGGCATGATCAGCACCGCAGCCACCACCCGCGGGACCACCAGCGCCTCCATCGGGGACACCCCGATCGTGCGCATCGCATCGACCTCTTCGGTCAGCTTCATCGTCCCGATCTGCGCGGCAAAGGCGCTGCCCGAACGGCCCGCCACCATGATCGCGGTCATCAGGATGCCCAGTTCGCGCATCGAGATCCGCCCGGTGAGGTTGATCGTCAGTTCGCCAAAGCCCAGATCCTGCAGCTGGACCGCGCCCTGCTGGGCGATCACGATCCCGACCAGAAAGCTCATCAATCCGATAATCGGCAGCGAGGTCACGCCCACCAGTTCAAGCTGGCGGACCAGCGCCTTGCCGCGAAACCGCGAAGGGCCGGCCGCGATCGTCCACAGCGCAACCAGCAGCCCCCCGAAGAACCCGAGGATCCCGATCGCCCCTTCGCCAACCATCGCGACATAATCGCCCACCTTGGCGGGCACGCGTTCGGCCACGGGCAGTTCTGGCGGGATCACTTCGCCGCTGGCGGGCATCGGTTGCAGCGCGGCGATCAGCCGGGCGGCCTGCGGGCTGGCCCCCGTGATCCGCGCGCCGCTGTCGCGCGCCAGCCGCCACACGGCCCAGGCCCCGGTGGTGTCGATTTCGTCCACTTCGCCCAGATCGATCTGCGCGATCGGGCCGTGCAGCGCGCGCAGGTGCGGATCCAGCGCGCCGACCGTGGCGATCACCAGCGGGCCGCGCAGCGCAAGGATCAGCGCCCCGTCATCGCCTGCTTGCGTGGTAAAATCGGCCTGGCCCTGCATCTTGATCCTGTCATGGGATAAAAACGCCGCCGCGACAAGCGCGCCGAAATGGGTTCTATCCTTGCCGTACGCCGCGGTGCGCGGGCTTGCCACCCGGGCGGGGCGCTGGCAAAGGCCGCAGGCCATGACTGAAGCAACGCTCGACAAGACTTTCGACCCCGCCGCAATCGAGGCGAAGTGGTATGCCCATTGGGAGGCGAACGGCCTGTTCCGCCCGGAACGCCCGGAGGCGCAGCCCTATACCATCGTCAATCCGCCGCCGAATGTGACCGGTTCGCTCCACATCGGCCACGCGCTCGACAACACGCTGCAGGACGTGGTTATCCGGTATGAGCGCCTGCGCGGCAAGGATGCGCTGTGGGTGGTCGGCACCGACCATGCCGGGATCGCGACCCAGATGGTGGTCGAACGCCAGCTCGAAGCGGCGCAGGACA
>JAYSCF010000290.1:0-1565 GCA_041915005.1 Novosphingobium sp. | reverse complement strand
GCCTCGATCGCGCCGATCACGTGGACCTGTTCGCCGGCTGCGGCAAGGTCGGCGGTCACGCTGGCCACGTCGTCTGCGGCCACGGCAAGGACCATGCCGATCCCGCAGTTGAAGGTGCGGGCCATTTCCTCGGGCTCGATGTTGCCCTGGGCCTGGAGGAAGGCCATCAGCCGCGGCTGCTGCCAGGCATCGGCATCGATCCGGGCGTGCAGGCCCTGGGGCAGCACGCGCGGCACGTTTTCAAGCAGGCCGCCGCCGGTGATGTGGGCCAGCGCATGGATTCGGCCCGAACGGACCACCGGCAGCAGGCTCTTCACATAGATCCGGGTCGGCTCGATCAGATAGTCGATCAAGAGCTTGTCGGCATCGAACAGCGCCGGGCGGTTCATCTTCCAGCCCAGATCCTCGGCCAGGCGGCGGACCAGCGAATAGCCGTTCGAATGGACCCCCGAGCTGGCCAGCCCCAGCAGCACGTCGCCAGCGGCGACCTTGTCCCCGGTGAGCTGTTCGCCGCGTTCGACCGCGCCGACGCAGAAGCCGGCAAGGTCATAGTCACCCGCGGCATACATCCCCGGCATTTCGGCGGTTTCGCCGCCGATCAGCGCGCAGCCGGCGAGCTTGCAGCCATCGGCGATCCCGGCCACGACGCGCTCCGCCACGCCGTTGTCGAGCTTGCCCGTGGCGAAGTAGTCGAGGAACAACAGCGGTTCTGCGCCCTGAACGATCAGATCGTTGACGCACATCGCAACCAGATCGATCCCGATCGCGTCGTGGCGGTCATGGTCGATCGCCAGCTTGACCTTGGTGCCAACCCCGTCGTTCCCGGCTACCAGCAGCGGATCGTTATAGCCCGCTGCCTTGAGGTCGAAGAAGCCGCCAAACCCGCCAAGTTCGGCGTCTGCGCCGGGACGGGCCGTGGCCCGGGCCAGCGGGCCGATGGCTTTGACCAGCGCATTGCCAGCCGCGATGGAGACGCCAGCCTGTTCGTAGCTGTAGCTCTTGGGGGGAGGATTGTTCGCCATTGATTGCGCGCCTAACGCTTTCCGGCTTGGATTTCCATTGCCGTTTGGGCAAAAGGCCCTCGGTTTTCCCCGATGACACCTGCAACATCATCCCTTTTCGCACGAAATTGGCGCCCCGGCCCGCTTGCCACGCTGTTTGGCAGCGTGGGAATCGCGCTTGCTGTGGTGTTGGCAGCGGTCGGTCCGGCGCGATTGATTGCGCAGATCGAGGGCGATCGCGGCATCCAGCCACTGGCGACCACCACCGACATCCAGGTCAGCGGGATCGAGGTCAACGTCACCGGCAAATCGGCCGAGGATGCGCGCACCAAGGGCTGGGCCGAAGCCGCCAAGCAGGCCTGGGCCAAGGCTGGCGGCCCGACGATGGGCGAAGGGCAGATCCAGTCGATGGTGTCAGCCGTGGTGATCGAGCGCGAACAGATCGGCCCGCACCGCTACATTGCGCGGCTCGGCGTGGTGTTCGACCGCGCCCGCGCCGGGCAGTTCATCGGTGGCGGCAATGGCGCGCGGGCCCATTCGGCCCCGCTGCTGGTGATCCCGGTG
>JAYSCF010000289.1:0-1574 GCA_041915005.1 Novosphingobium sp. | reverse complement strand
CCCGCCCGAGCGAGCCCTGCGCCTGATAGCCGACGAACAGCACCGTCGCCTCGCGCTTGTGCAGGTTGTGCAGCAGATGGTGGCGGATGCGCCCGGCCTCGCACATCCCCGATGCCGCCATGATGATCGCGCCCGACACCGAATTGAGCCGGATCGATTCGGCCACGCTTTCGGTGAAGTGGAAATTGGGGCAATTGAAAGTGCATTCGGGATCGACATCTTCCAGTTCCCCGGCGTGCCGCGCAAAGACCTTGGTGGCCTGGCTGGCCAGCGGACTGTCGATGAACACCGGCACATCCGGGATCGCCTTGGTGCGGACGAGTTCGGCAATATCGAGCAGCAGTTCCTGCGTGCGTTCCAAGGCGAAGGTCGGGATCACCAGATTGCCGCCACGGGTCAGCGCCCCGCGGATTTCCGCCTCGAGCAGCTTGCGCCGCGCGGCAATCGTGATGGGTTCGCGCGCCCGGTCGCCATAGGTGCTTTCGCACAGCACGTGATCGAAGCCCGATGGGCCTTCGGGATCGGGATGGAACGCCTTGTTTTCCGGCCCGAGATCGCCCGAACACAGCACCCGCGCACCGCCCGCCTCCAGTTCGGCCGAAGCCGAGCCGAGGATATGCCCGGCGTTCCACAGCCGGGCGCGAAAGCCGGGGGCCGGCTCAAACCATTCCTCCAGGTCAACCGGGGCGCATTGCCCCCAGGCGGCAAGCGCATCGGCCTCGGTATAGAGCGGGGTGAATTCCTCCTCGCCAGCACGGTCGCGGCGGCGGTTGCGGCGCTGGGTATCGGCTTCCTGGATGCGCCCGGCATCGGCCAGCATATATTCCAGCAGGTCGGCGGTTGGCTGGGTACACCAGATCTTGCCGGTGAAGCCTTCGGCCACCAGCCGCGGCAGCAGCCCCGAATGATCGATATGGGCGTGGGTCAGCACCACGGCATCGACCTTGCGCGGATCGAAGCCAAAGGCCCCGGCGTTGAGCCCTTCCAAGGTGCGCGAGCCCTGGAACAGCCCGCAATCGACCAGCACGCGGGAACCACCGCAGGTGAATTCGTGGCAGGAACCGGTTACGGTTCGCGCGGCGCCGTGCAGGGTCAGCGACAATTCGGTGCTCATGGTGCGGAGACTGTCCCTCCAAATCGAGTCTGGCAAGCGTGCCCTGCACTTGAAGCCCCTGCCCCGCCTGCGCCATGATACGGATCAAAGGAGCCCCGACGATGACCCTGTCCACCCACTTGCTGCGCGAGGCCTGCTATATCGGCGGCGCATGGATCGGCGCCGATGATGGCCGCACGCTTGCCGTGACCGACAAGGCCAGCGGCGCAGTGCTGGGGAGCGTGCCCGATTGCGGCGCGGCGGAAACCGCCCGCGCGATCGCCGCGGCAGAGGCGGCCTTCCCCGCGTGGCGCGCCAGGACCGCCAAGGAGCGCAGCGTGATCCTGCGCCGCTGGTTCGATCTGATCATCGCCCACCAGGAAGAGCTGGCCCACCTGCTGACCCGCGAACAGGGCAAGAGCCTGGCCGAAAGCCGGGGCGAGATCGCCAACGACGGGCAACGCCCCTTCATCAACCCCAC
>JAYSCF010000288.1:0-1611 GCA_041915005.1 Novosphingobium sp. | reverse complement strand
TTGAGCGCGTTGAACGCGGTGGCATCATCCTTGAAATACTGGATGATGGTGCCCGGTTCCGGACCTTCATACAGGATCTTGGCCTTGCCTTCGTAGATCTGGCGACGACGCGACATTATCGGTTCCTCAAACGGCAAGCCCCGGCGGGTGCGGGTCGGATGACGCGCGCTGCCGGGGCGGACAAGGCGCCCTTACGCCAATTTGGGCTCGGGTGCAATCGAGCCCTCCATTTGCCCCATGCGGCTGGCCAGCCAGCGGGCGGCCGGACCGGGGGGGCTGTCGCTGCGGTGGATCGCGAACAGGGGATAGTTGCCGCCGGGCCGCTCGGGCCGCTTGAGATCGACCAGCCGGCCAGCGGCAAGGTCTTCGGCCACCATCCAGCGCGGCATGTTGCCCCAGCCCAGCCCGGCGCGCAGCAAGGCGTGCTTGGCGCCCAGATCCCCCAGTCGCCACGAGCGCGCCGACATCACCGAAAAGTCGCGGCCCTGGGTCAGGTCCGAACGATCGGTCAGCACCAGTTGGACCTCGTCGGCCAGCGCCCCGCCGCTGACCAGCGCGTGCGATGGCGCGGCGACGGGGAGCAGCTCGACCGTGCCCAGAAAGCTGCGGGTCAGCCCCGGAAGTTCGGCGGCCAGCGGCCCGGCTATGCCAAGCGCGGCCTCGCCCCGCAGCACCAGGTCGGCGACCGCGCCCAGGGCTTCGACCCGCAGGGTGAGGGCGACGCTGGGGAAGCGTTCGGCAAAGTCCTGCAAGGCGGCGGCCAGGCAGGCTGAGGGGAACATCACATCGACCACCACCGCCAGCCGCGGTTCAAGCCCCTGGGCCATGCCGCTGACCCGCGCGCGCAGGCCCGAAAGCCCGCGCTCGACCAGGCGCAACTCCTCCAGCACGGCTTGCCCTTCGGCGGTCAGGCGCGGCTTTCTGGTGCCTTCGCGCTCGAACAGGGTCAGCCCGAGCTGGCCCTCAAGGTTGGCGATGGCATAGCTGACCACCGAAGTGGCGCGGTGAAGCCGCCGCCCGGCCGCGGCAAAGCTGCCTTCCTCGACCACGGCAAGAAAGGTGCGGATCTGTTCGATCGAAGGCGTGCCGGGCTTGAACATTTCGATCCTATAGAAAAGTGATCTCTATATTATCCGACTAAACAGAAATGCCAAGCCGCGCCATATCGGCTGCATCGAATTGGGCGGCGCCGCTGCCGCAAGATGGAGACGCGTGATGAGCAAGGTTCTGGTTCTCTACTATTCAAGCTATGGCCACCTCGAAACCATGGCCAATGCGATTGCCGATGGCGCCCGCGCGGCGGGGGCCGAGGTTGACGTGAAGCGCGTTCCCGAAACCGTTCCCGAAGAGATCGCCAAGGGCGCGCATTTCAAGCTCGATCAGGCGGCCCCCATCGCCACGGTGGCCGAACTGGAGCATTACGATGCGATCATCGTTGGCACCGGCACCCGCTTTGGCCGCCTGTCGAGCCAGATGGCGGCATTTCTCGATCAGGCCGGCGGGCTGTGGGCGCGCGGTGCGCTCAACGGCAAGGTTGGCGCGGCCTTTACCGCTTCGGCCACCCAGCACGGCGGGCAGGAAACCACGCTGTTCAACCTCATCACCAACATG
>JAYSCF010000287.1:0-1632 GCA_041915005.1 Novosphingobium sp. | reverse complement strand
TCGGCCTGATCCGCTTTGGCAGCCGGGTCGACGTCTATCTGCCCGCCGGGACCGAGCCGCGCGTGCTGATGGGGCAGCGCTGCGTGGCCGGGGAAACCGTGCTGGCCGAAATCGGGCAGCAGCAGCTGATCGAGGGCGTCAGCCAGTGAGCGATGGCCTGGCCCCGGCGGAGAGCCTGCCCGGCGGGCTGACCTTGCGGGCGATGGTGCCCAACGCGATCACCGCGGCGGCGCTGTGCGCCGGGCTGACCGGCATCCGCTTTGCGATCCTGGGGGACTGGGAAAAGGCGGTGCTGGCGGTGATCCTCGCGGGGATGCTCGACGGGATCGACGGGCGGATTGCCCGCCTGCTCAAGGCCCAGTCGCGCTTCGGGGCGGAGCTGGACAGCCTGGCCGACAATGTTTCGTTCGGGGTGGCCCCGGCGCTGATCCTGTTCCTGTGGTCGCTGCAGCAGTTGCCGCGGCTCGGGTGGTTTGCCAGCCTTGCCTATGCGATTGCCTGCGCGCTGCGCCTGGCGCGGTTCAATGCCCGGATCGACTTGGCCGACGAGCCGCGCAAGGCCGCCGGGTTCCTGACCGGGGTTCCCGCACCAGTGGGGGCGGGGCTGGCCTTGCTGCCGATGTATCTGTGGTTCGTGAGCCATCACGAAGTGCTGCGCCAGCCGGTGCTGGTCGGCCTGTGGCTGGCGGCGATGGCCTTCCTGATGATTTCGAGCGTCGCAACCCTCAGCTGGGGCAAGCTGCGCCCGCGCAAGTCGATCCGCCTGGGGATGCTTGCGCTGGTCGGGCTGGTGGGCGCCGCCGCGCTGACCGAGCCGTGGTGGACCCTGATCGGGATCTGCGCGGTGTACCTTGCCTCGCTTCCGCTTGGCATCCTGGGCTATGCCCGGGTGGTCAAGCGGCAGCGCGCAGACCGTGCTGCCGCGCCGGAAGCCGCTGCGTCCTGACCGGCAGGGCGACAACCGTTCCATCGTTCCAGCGCGCAATCACTTCGGTGACGCGAAAGGAATAGACCTGAACTTCGGGGCACCCCGCCAGTTCGGCGCGCAATTGCGCGACCCGGGGCAGGGCGCTGCGCAGCGTGGCGGCAATCGAACCCAGGGTGATGATGGCTGCGACGGCAAAAGGGGCCAGCATGGTGAAACCGGTCATCGCATTGATCCTTTCCTGCCGCTGGCCCGGTTTGCGCCGGGAAGGGCTTGTGGATAACTTTCGGTTGGGGTAAAAAGTTCCCGTTCCGTTCTGATGAGCTGTTTGTTCTTTATTTGTTCCAACTCGTCAAGCGGTTTTTTTCAGCTTCCATTTTTGCCCTTTCACGCGCCTTGCAGCGGCGTTGCAGCGCTGATGCGAAAAGGGCTGGATTTCCGCCGCGATTATGGCTAGAGGCGCGCTCGCTTGCGGGCGGTTTCGGGCATTTGCCCTGGTCCGTGTCACGCAGGCAAATCCACATGGGAAGCGCCGACATACCGGTGCCGCAGCGGGCTTACCGCACGGTTCCAGCATCCCAGAGGCAGCCTTGCACAAGGCTCAACCGGAAAGGAAAGTCCTATGGCGGCTCCTGTCGTCACCATGCAGCAACTGATCGAGGCCGGCGCACACTTCGGCCACCAGACCCACCGCTGGAACCCGCGGA
>JAYSCF010000286.1:0-1665 GCA_041915005.1 Novosphingobium sp. | reverse complement strand
ATCGCGATGCACATCGCCGCTGCCTTCCCGCTGGCGCTCAACGCTGACGACCTCGATGCCGACATGATCGCCCGCGAACGCAAGATCGCGGCTGAAAAGGCTGCTGAATCGGGCAAGCCCGCCGAAGTGCAGGCCAAGATGGTCGATGGCGCGGTGGCCAAGTTCGCCAAGGATAACGCGCTACTCTCGCAGCTGTTCGTGATGGACAACAAGACCCCGATCGCACAGGTCGTCGAAGCCGCCGGCAAGGCCGCTGGCACCAAGATCGTGCTCAAGGACTATGTCCGCTTCCAGCTCGGTGAAGGCATCGAGAAGGAAGTCAGCGACTTCGCCGCCGAAGTCGCCGCTGCTGCCGGCATCAACTGATCCGACCCAGCCACTGAACGCGAAAGGGCGCGGGGCCGATGGCCCCGCGCCCTTTCTCTTTGTGGGCCGGCACTTGTGCGCAAGTGGGAAACGCTCGCCGCTTGGCATTGGCTGGCGGGCGGTATAAGGCCCCTCAAACCCTTCCGAGAGCGATAGATCCTGCCATGAGCCAGCCCCGCTACAAGCGCATCCTGTTGAAGCTTTCGGGCGAAGTGCTGATGGGCAATCAGCAGTTCGGGATCGATTCCGAATTCGTTGCCGAGCTGGCCGGCGAGGTCAAGGCGGCCAAGGAAACCGGCCTCGAGATCTGCCTGGTCATCGGCGGGGGCAATATCTTCCGTGGCATGGCCGGCGCCGCCAAGGGCATGGACCGCGCCCAGGCCGATTACATGGGCATGCTGGCCACCGTGATGAACGCATTGGCGATGCAGAACGCGCTGGAGCAGCTTGGCGTTGAAACCCGCGTCCAGTCGGCAGTGCAGATGGATCAGGTGTGCGAGCCGGTGATTCGCCGCCGCGCCGAACGCCATCTGGAAAAGGGCCGGGTGGTGATCTTCGCCGCCGGGGTGGGCGCACCCTATTTCACCACCGATAGCGGGGCGGCGCTGCGCGCGGCGGAAATGCAGTGCGACGCGCTGTTCAAGGGCACCAGCGTGGACGGGGTCTATGACAGTGACCCCAAGACCAATTCGAACGCAAAGCGTTATGATTCAGTTGATTACGATACAGTCCTGGCAGATAACCTGAAGGTCATGGATGCCTCTGCCGTGGCGCTGTGCCGTGATAACGCCATTCCGATCGTCGTCTTCTCGATCCGCGAACAGGGCAATCTTGCCAAGGTTCTTGCGGGAAGCGGCGTCCAGACCATTGTGAAGAAAGGGTAGAGCCATGGCCAAGTACGACAAGGCCGATCTCGAGCGCCGGATGAAGGGCGCGGTGGAATCGTTGAAGGGCGATCTTGCGGGGCTGCGCACCGGGCGCGCAAACACTGCGCTGCTCGATCCGATCACCGTCGAGGTCTATGGCGCGCACATGCCGCTCAACCAGGTGGCGACCGTTTCGGCGCCCGAACCGCGCCTGCTCTCGGTGCAGGTCTGGGACAAGTCGAACGTGACCCCGGTGGAAAAGGCGATCCGTTCGGCCGGGCTCGGGCTCAACCCGATCAACGATGGCAACAACATCCGCCTGCCGATCCCCGATCTGACCGAGGAACGCCGCAAAGAACTGGCCAAGCTGGCCAGCAAATATGCCGAAAACGCCCGCATCGCGATCCGCAACGTGCGCCGCGACGGGATGGAA
>JAYSCF010000285.1:0-1683 GCA_041915005.1 Novosphingobium sp. | reverse complement strand
CGCCTGGTGGCCGAGCAACACCGTGCCTGGCATGCCGGGCGTTCAAGCTGGCGCGGGATCAGCGATGTCAATTCGGCCAGCGTCGGGATCGAACTGGTCAACCCGGGTCACGAATTTGGCTATGTCCCGTTTCCCGATGTGCAGATGGAAGCGTTGCTGCCGCTGCTGGCGGGGATCGTACGGCGCCATGACATCCCCCGCGCCAACGTGGTGGCCCATTCCGACATCGCGCCCGCGCGCAAGACTGATCCCGGCGAGCTGTTCGATTGGGATCTGCTCGCGGCGCACCGGCTGGCGCTGGGCCGCCCGCGCGTGGCCATGCCCAGCCCTTATGAGAATGACGGGGCCTTTTTCCTCGCGCTGGAACGCTTCGGCTATGACATTGCCGATCAGCCTGCGGCGATGCGAGCGTTCCAGCGCCGCTGGCGCCCGCACGTGATCGACGGGCAGGTAGATGGGGAATGTTCGGCGATCCTGTTCGCTTTGCTGTTGGATCGCGACGCCGGAAGGACTAGATAAGCCTTTCGCCAGGGGGCCGGGCAGCCGCGTCGTCAGCAATGACGCCGAGGAAAGTCCGGGCTCCACGAAACAAGGGTGGCGGGTAACGCCCGCCGGGCGCAAGCCTAGGGAAAGTGCCACAGAGAGCAGACCGCCTGATTTATCAGGTAAGGGTGAAAGGGTGCGGTAAGAGCGCACCGCGGGGCTGGTAACAGTCCCGGCATGGCAAACCCCACCCGGAGCAAGACCGAATAGGGGCGGCGCGCCTAGGGTTTTCGGACCCGAAGCAGGTCAGTTTCGGACCTGATCGCCCGGGTTGGTTGCTGGAGTGACGGGGCAACCCGTCGCCGAGAGGAATGGCTGCCCCCGCCGATACGGTGCCGCTTGGCATACCGTCGGCGGGACAGAACCCGGCTTACAGGCTCCCTGGCGAATTATTGCGTGTTCCAGCTAGCCTGAAACAATGCGTCACCGGGCCGGGGGAGCGGGCCGGTGATGCCTACACTCAAGTGGAGCAGGCTCTATTTTCCAGCATCGATCAGGGCTTGAACCTGATGATAGAAGGCTTCGCGCGCGGCCGGTTCCGGCCCTTTGGTGGCGCGGGTCCAGTCGGCGTTGGATGCGATCACCAGATGGCGCTTGGCGTCGATGAAGATGCCCTGGCCAAAGATCCCCTGCGCGGCCACCGCGCCATCGTCATAGGTCCACCACTGGAACCCATAGCCGCGGCCGGGCTGGCCGATGTCCTTCTGCTTGGTGGTGGCCTGGGCGAACCAGTCGGCCGGCACGATCTGGCGCCCGTCGCGGGCCTTGCCGCCGGCCAGCACGAACAGCCCCATCCGCGCGAAATCGCGGGTGCTGGCCTGCAGACAGCAGCCCCCGATCTCAAGCCCGCTCTTGCCCTTGAGCCAGGTGGCCTCGCTTTCCATCCCGGCGGGCTGCCAGACCTTGTCCTGCAGGTATTGGGCGAGCGGCTGCTTGACCGCCGAGGCGACCAGCACGCCGATCAGGTTGGTTTCGCCGGTGTTGTAATGCCACACGGTGCCGGGCGGATGGGCGCGGGGCAGCTTGCGCATGTAGCTGACGGTGGCGTCCATCCCGGCTTCGGGCTGGGCGCGGTTGAATTCGGCCACGTCGGAATGCGGGTCTTCGTAATCCTCGTTCCAGCGCACCCCCGAACTCATG
>JAYSCF010000284.1:0-1699 GCA_041915005.1 Novosphingobium sp. | reverse complement strand
CCGATTTCCAGGGCGAACTGTTCCCCGGCGCCAAGGTGCTGCTGGGGATCGCGGATTCGCTCGTCGAACTGAAAGCCGTGTGCCACTGCGGCCGCAAGTCGACGATGAACCTGCGGGTCGACGCCGAAGGCCGCGCCGTGCAGCAGGGCGCGCAGACCGAGATCGGCGGCAATGACCGCTACGTTGCGCTGTGCCGCCGCCATTTCGTCGAGGCGCTGGGGCGCTGAGCCGCCCCGGTTGCGGTAGCCGCTTTGGCTCCCTAGGTTCCCTGCCATGAACGACACCCTCTATCAGGCCGCCGCGCTGATCATTCCCATGATCCTGGCGATCGTGTTCCACGAAGTGGCCCATGGCTGGACCGCGCGGGCGCTGGGCGATCCGACCGCGGCCGAGCTCAACCGCCTGTCGCTCAACCCGCTGCGCCATGTCGATCTGTTCGGCACGATCATCCTGCCGGGCATGCTCAAGCTGATCGGCGCGCCGGTGTTCGGCTGGGCCAAGCCGGTGCCGGTCAATGCCATGCGGCTGCGCAATCCGCGCCGCGACATGATGTTCGTGGGCGCGGCCGGGCCGGCGATGAACCTGGTCATGGCGCTGGTCGGGGCCGTGGCGCTGGGCCTGCTGATGCGGCCCTATGGCGCATCGGGGGCGGAGCCGGGCGGGGCGGTGGGGTTCCTCGCCGCCAATCTGCTCAACTTCCTGCTGATCAACGTGTTCCTGGCGCTGTTCAATCTCCTGCCGCTGCCGCCGTTCGATGGCTCGCACATCGTCGAAGGGCTGCTGCCCGATGGCGCGGCGCGGTCCTATCGCCGGCTGCGGCAATTCGGCTTTCCGCTGATGCTGCTGCTGCTGGTGGTGCTGCCCTCGTTGCTGCCGGGCTTCGACATCGTCGGGCGCTTCGTGTTCCCGCCGGTGCAATGGCTGACCGAGCACTACCTTGCGCTCGCCGGGGCGATTGCCGGGAGCAACTAGGCGCGTGACGAACGGCTGGATCATTCTCGACAAGCCGATCGGGCTGGGGTCGACCCAGGCCGTTGGCGCGGTCAAGCGGGTGTGCCGCGAAGCCGGGCTGGGTAAGGTCAAGGTCGGCCACGGCGGCACGCTCGATCCGCTCGCCTCGGGCATTCTCCCGATCGCGCTGGGCGAGGCGACCAAGCTGTGCGGGCGGATGCTCGATGCGAGCAAGCTTTACGCCTTCACCATCGCCTTCGGCAGCCAGACCGATACGCTCGACCTGGAAGGCAAGGTGATTGCAACCAGCGAGGTGCGCCCGGATCGCGCTGCGATCGAGGCCGTGCTGCCGCGCTTCACCGGCGCCATCGAACAGGTGCCGCCGGCCTATTCGGCGATCCTGATAGATGGCGCGCGGGCCTATGACCTGGCGCGCGCGGGCCATGAGGTGGAACTCAAATCACGCGCCGTCACGATCCACGAACTGCGGCTGGAGGCGGCAGACGCGGGCAGCGCCACGCTGGTCGCCCATGTGTCCAAGGGCACCTATATCCGCAGCCTGGCGCGCGACATCGCACTGGCGCTGGGAACGGTGGGCCATGTCACCATGCTGCGCCGGCTGCGCGCCGGGCCGTTCGGGCTTGAAAACGCGATTTCGCTGGACAAATTGAACGAAGTGGGTAAGGGCGCGCCACTTGAGAACGTACTCTTGCCGCTGGAGGCAGGGCTGGTCGACATCCCGGCTCTC
>JAYSCF010000283.1:0-1738 GCA_041915005.1 Novosphingobium sp. | reverse complement strand
ACCCCTATGGTATTCTGCCGGGTGGTCGGGCCGGGGGCGCGGGCTGGCGATGCACTACCGAAGCAAAATCTAGACCTCGATCAGGCGATCGGGCAATTCGTTCCTGTCATCCTCGGCGCGGGGGAAGTGCCGGGCCAGTACCACGCCCACCCGCTCGACCGCGGCAACCAGGCCGGCGGCGATCCGCCCCTCGCGCAGTTGCGCCAGCATCGCGGCCATCGCCTCGCCCCAGATTTCGGGGGCAACCTGCCGCGCGATCGCTTCATCGGCGACGATTTCGGCGCGGTGTTCGGCCAGGCTCAGGTAGATCAGGATCCCGGTGCGGCCGTGGGTGCGCCGCTCTGCGCCAACCTTGAAACAGGTGATCGCGCGCGCGCGGACCCGGGCGTGCTTGACGGGGGCGGGGACCAGGAACAGCCGCAGCGGCCGCCACAGTTGCAGCAGCCACATCGCGGTGAACTTGATCACCCCCACGGTCAGCGCCAATGCGAACAGCTTGCCAGGGTGCCAGGCGGTTTCCCATGCGCCGGTCACCCGGTCGATCATCCCAAGGTAGAAATCGGGCGCCAGGCTAAGCGCGGCAATCGCCAGGAACCCGACCGCCGCCGACCACAGCAGCGCCACATCGTGATAGCTGTCGGAGCTGTCGGCCAGGATCGTCACGATCTCGCCCGCGCTGGCTTCTTCGGCTGCGGCCACGGCGGCTGCCACGCTGTCGCGATCAGCTTCGGTCATGGTGGGAAGTCTTGCCATTGCCTGCCTCCTACCAGCTGCCGGAAGAGCCGCCGCCGCCGAAGCTGCCGCCCCCGCCGCCAAAGCCGCCGCCACCGCCCCAGTCACTGCCGCCGCCCCAACCGCCGCCACCGCGGCCGCTGTGCGACAGGCCATCCAGCACGCTCCACATGATCACCGGGCCAAGCCCGCTGTCGTGATAGCGCCGCCCGCCACGCATCCGGCGCAGCATCGACAGGACAAAGAACAGGAAGAACAGAAACAGCCAGAACAGCGTCGGGCCAACCACTTCGCCCGAAGCGGCCTGTTGCGGCTTGGCGCTGGCCGCCAGCGCGCGGGCTTCATCTTCGGGCAGGGTCAGCTGGTGGATGATCGCATCGGTTCCGGCCTCGATCCCCCCGGCCATGTCCCCCGCCTTGAAGCGCGGCACGACCTGCTGCTGGACGATCAACGAGGACAGCCCATCGGTCAGCACTGGTTCGAGGCCATAGCCGACCTCGATCCGCACGCGGCGCTCCTTGGGCGCGACGATCAGCAGCGCGCCGTCGTTCTTGTCCTTGCTGCCGATCCCCCAGTGCCGGCCCAGCTGATAGCCGTAGTCCGAAATGTCATAGCCCTGCAGATCGGCCAGGGTGACCACCACCACCTGGCGGTGCGACTGGGTTTCCAGCGCGGCCAGCTTCTGCGTGAGCCGCGCCTCTTCGTCCGGCGGGATGACGTTGGCCCCGTCGACCACGCGGCCGGTCAGTTCGGGGAAGGTCTGCGCCCAGGCGCCCTGCGGCAGCAACAGGGCGGCCAGCGCCAGCAGCGCGCCGACCGCTTGGGTCAGCGCGCGATAGGCGGGACGGGGCTGGGGCCCGGCGCGGCCGAGCATGGCGTTATCCTTCCGCTCAGAGCTTGCCTTCAAGGCTGGGCGCGGCTTCGGCGCCCGGCGTGACGGCCTGATAGGGCACCATCGGCTTGGCGCCATAGATCACCTTGGCCCCGATCGCGTCGGGGAAGGTGC
>JAYSCF010000282.1:0-1759 GCA_041915005.1 Novosphingobium sp. | reverse complement strand
TGGTCGAAAACGCCTATCGCGACGTCAACATCGCCTTTGCCAACGAGCTGTCGATCGTGGCCGACCGGATGGGGCTCGACGTGTGGGAAGTGATCCGGCTGGCCAACCGCCACCCGCGCGTCAACATCCTGACCCCCGGCCCCGGTGTGGGCGGGCATTGCATCGCGGTCGATCCGTGGTTCATCGTCCACGGCGCGCCCGAGGACACCCCGCTGATCCGCACCGCGCGCGGGGTCAACGATGGCAAGATCCGCCACGTGATCGCCCGCGCCGAAGCCTTGATCGAGGCCCACCCGCAGGCGCGGGTCGCCTGTCTGGGCCTCGCCTTCAAGGCCAATATCGACGATTTCCGGGAAAGCCCGGCCCGGCTTGTCGCCGTGACCCTGGCGCGCAAGTATGGTGACCGGGTCTCGGTTGTCGAACCCTATGCCGGTGAACTGCCGCGCGAATTTTCCGGCACTGCGGCGCAACTGGTCGATGTCGATACTGCGCTCGAACAGGCCGATATCCTGATCGTGCTGGTCGATCACGATGCCTTCAAGGCCGTGCCGCTGGCCGAACGCGCGGGCAAGCTGGTCTATGACACCCGCGGGATTTGGCTTGATCAGCCCAAGCCGGCAAGCCCCGGCTACGAAGGCTTGCGCCTCGCCAGCTGACGCGGCTTGCCATGGCGCAGGGCTGTGGCATCCTGCCCGCCGGTTTCATCCGGGGGGAGTTTCGCCATGATCGCGCTGCGGCTCTATCTGATTGTCGGCTGGACCCTACTCGTCGCGTTCACCGCCTTTGTCGCGGGGCGCGAGGGGCTGGGACTGCTGCCGGTGTTCTTTGGCGCGATTGCCGAGGGGCGCTGGCCCGGCCAGTTCAACGCCGATTTTCTCTCGCTGCTGGTGCTGTCCGCGTTGTGGACCGGCTGGCGCGGCGGCTGGAGCCCGTGCAGCTGGGTGCTGGCGGGGATGGCGTTCCTGCTCGGCGGGGGCTTTGCGATGGCCTATCTGCTGGTGCTGCTCCACCGCGAGCGGGGAGACATGGGGCGCGTCCTCATGGGCGTGAACGCGCCGCCACGCAGATGAAAACCTAGAGCCCCTGGGTCACGAACACGCGGTAGTCCGCGCCCTGGAAGCGGTGCTTGCGCGCGTCCTGATAGGCATCCGAGCGGTACCATGCGAGGGCTTCGTCCATGGTCGGGAATTCGATGATTACCGAGCCGTCGGCCGGAGCGCCTTCGAGCGTTTCGATCGCGCCATAGAACGCCAGCGGCTTGCCGGCATGGCCCGCCAGCGAAGGCCCGGCCGCCGCGCCATAGGCTTCCATCGCCGGGACATCGTGCACGCGTTCGCGGATGAAGACGATATAGGCGGCCATTGAAAATCCTCTCTTTTGTGGTTCGAGAGGCCATGATGCCGATGGACTGCGGGCTTGGGAAGCGGGAAACCAAAAACCCGGCAGAACGGTGCGCCGTCCTGCCGGGTCTGGAAGTTCGGGCCGCTGGGGCCAGGCTTATTCGGCGGCCACGGTCCCGCCGAACATGTCGGGTTCGTGGGCTTCGTCGCCGGCTTCGTTGGCCGCATCGCTGGTGCGGGCCTTGCGGCGGGCATCGAAGCTCGACCACACGTCCTGCCAGTTGCCCTTGGTCGCGCCCTTCGAATATTCGGTGGCGCGGGTTTCGAAGAAGTTGGCGTGCTCCACCCCGTTGAGCAGCGGGGCAAGCCACGGCAGCGGGTGATCCTCGATCATGTAGATCGCGGGCAGGCCCAGCTGG
>JAYSCF010000281.1:0-1814 GCA_041915005.1 Novosphingobium sp. | reverse complement strand
CTCGTCCCCGGCGGCCCATTCGGTGTTACCATCCTCGGCGCCGATCCAGTCCTCGAACTCGCCATCGTCAAAGCACACGTAGTGGCGGATCGTGGTCCACTTGGGCTTCATCCGCTCGACGATCGGCTTGAACGCCGCATCATAGAGCAGCACCTGATCTTCGGCGTGGTTGGCGATATATTCGAGCTGGTCATCGAACAGCCGCGGATTGACCGTGTGCAGCACCCCGCCCACGCCCACCGCGCCATACCAGCTGACCAGGTGGCGCGCGTGGTTCATTGCCAGGGTGGCGATCCGATCGCCCGGCTTCACGCCCAGCTTGCGCAGGGCCTGGGTCATCTTCAGCGCATCGCGGCGCACCCCGGCCCAGGTGGTGCGGGTTTCGCTGCCATCGGCCCAGCGGGTGACGATCTCGCGGCCGCCATTTTCGCGCGCGGCATGGTCGATGATATGCGTAACCCGAAGGTCAAAATCCTGCATGGCCCCCAGCATGGTCGTCCTCTCCTGACCGGTCGATTTGTCTTTTATATTCTAGGCGACCAGCCTCAGGTGGGATGCCCTTTGCCGTGCCGCGATGCTTACATTGGCAAGCCCATCGACGTTTGCCAAGCGTTCAGCCATTTCGCCGTCGATCTTGAAATTGCGCCCCAACCGCATGGTCGGCTCCTTGTCGCCGCCGGTGCGCAGGCGGGCAATCACCTCGCCGCGGGACTCGGCATCGATCGGCAGCAACAGCGCCAGTTCGCGCAGCGCCTCGGGCTTGAGCACATCAAGGCTGAGCACCATGGTCGCCGCGCTGGTCACTTCGGCCAGCGGCCGCGCGCCGCGCACGGTCACGCGCGGCGGCTCATCCGGGCTGGGCGCATCGAGTTCGACGTTGAGCAGCACGCAGGTGCCTTCCTTGGCCCAGCGCACCATCGGTTCGACCAGCGATTCCTCAAAGCACGAAGCCGAGAACTGGCCCGACGAATCCGAGAAGTCCGCCATGACGAAATCGGCCCCGCGCTTGGTCTTACGCTTCTGCACCCCTTCGACCATCGCCGCCATCACCGCCGCGCGGCGGCCGCCCCCCGGCACGCCGGATTCCATCAGGCTGCCATAGGGCCGCGCACCATTGGCCGAGGCCACCGCACGCCATTGTTCAACCGGGTGGGCTGCAAAATAGAACCCGAAATTCTCACGCTCGCGGGCCATCTGCTCGGCCCGGCTCCACGGCGCGGTTTCGACCAGCCGCAGCGCCGGGGCGGCGTGATCATCGCCGCCAAACAGCCCGTGCTGGCCCGAATTGCGGGTGCGCTCAGCCTCGTCGGCCACGGCGAGCAGCATATCGGCGCTGGCCAGCACCTTGGCGCGATTTTCCTCAAGCGCGTCAAAGGCGCCCGATCCGGCCAGGCCTTCCAACTGGCGGCGGTTCATCGAACCATAGGGCACCCGGCGGAACAGGTCTTCAAGATCGGTGAAGCGGCCATGGGCCTCACGCTCGGCCACGATCGCGTCCATCGCCTTTTCGCCGACGTTGCGGACCCCGGCGAGCGCATAGCGCACGGCATAGCCCTGTTCGGTCCGTTCAACCGTGAATTCGGCTTCGGAGGAATTGATGTCAGGCCCGGCGATCTCGATCCCGTTGCGCCGCGCGTCATCGACGAACACCGCCAGCTTTTCGGACTGGTGCATATCGAAGCACATCGCCGCGGCATAGAATTCGTGCGGGTAGTGGGTTTTCATCCACGCCGTCTGATAGGCCAGCAGCGCATAGGCGGCCGCGTGCGACTTGTTGAAGCCATAGCCCGCGAACTTGTCGATCAAGTCGAACA
>JAYSCF010000280.1:0-1839 GCA_041915005.1 Novosphingobium sp. | reverse complement strand
GCGCGCTGAATCTCAGTTGATCTTGCGCTCGCGTCCCGCCCAATAGGGTTCGCGCAGTGCGCGGCGCAGGATCTTGCCGCTGGGGTTGCGGGGCAGGGCCTCGATCACGTCGACGCTCTTGGGCACCTTGAACCCGGCGATCCGGGTGCGGGCCCAGTCCATGATCGACTGCGGATCGATCACGTGGCCGGGCTTGGGCACGCAGACGGCCTTCACCGCTTCGCCCCACTTTTCATCGGGTACGCCGATCACCGCCACTTCCAGCACGTCTGGGTGGCCGTAGATCGCGCTTTCGACTTCGGCGGGATAGACGTTTTCAGCGCCGGTGATGATCATGTCCTTGGCGCGGTCGTACATATAGACGTAGCCGTCGGCATCGATGTAGCCGACATCGCCCGTGGCGACCCAGCCTTCACCGTCCATCGTGGTGGCGGTGGCTTCGGGCAGCTTCCAGTAGCCCAGCATGTTGTTCGACGAACGGGTGACGATTTCACCAATCTCGCCCTGGGGCAGCACGGTCCCGTCGGGGCCGCGGATGATGATCTCCACGCCCGGCAGCGGCTTGCCCGCCGAACGCATCCGCGCATTGCCTTCGACCGTGTGATCCTCGGGCGGGAGGACGCAGATCGTGCCGGTGGTTTCGGTCATGCCATAGTTCTGGACGAATTCGGCCCCGAACATCGCGATGCATTCGCGCAGCAGATCGAGCGGGATCGGGCTGGCGCCATAGAGGATGTACTTGATCCGGCTGAAATTGGTCTTGGCGCAATCGGGGTGGTTGAGCAGCATTTGCAGCGCGGCCGGGACGATGAAGAAACGGGTCACGCCCCGGTTCTCGACCGCGTCGAATACCCGCACCGGATCGAATTCGGTCAGGACCACCCCGGGCAGCCCGGCCGACAGCGCCATCACCCCCAGCCCGGTGCCGCCGATGTGGGCGCAAGGCATGGCCACCAGCACGGCTTCGTCCTCGTCCCACAGCGAATGCGGCGGCGGATTGTCGAGCCCGGCCTTGCGCAGCCCGAACAGGTTGCGGTTCGACAGGACGGCGCCCTTGGGGTTGCCGGTGGTGCCCGAGGTGTAGAGCTGCAGCACGGCTTCGTCGGCCAGCGACGGGGCAAATTCAATGCGCGGGCTTTGCGCGATCAGCTGGCGGGCTTCGTCGGCGGTATAGCAGCGCAGCAAGCCGGGGCGCTGCCCCAGCGTGGCCGCCGCGCCTTCGAAGCCATCGCCCAGGAACAGCACCCTGGCTTCGGCATTGTCGATGATGAAGGCGGCTTCGGGTTCGGCCAGCCGCCAACCGACCGGAACCATCACGATCCCGGCGCGGGCAGCGCCAAAGAACAGGGTGAAATAGGTCGTGCTGTTCTTGCCCAGCCAGGCCACACGATCGCCCTTGGCCAGCCCCATGGTGATCAGGGCACTGGCAACCCGCGCGGTCGCATCCTCGAATTCGCGGAAGGTGAAGGCAAGATCATCGCCCTCCATCGCGAGGCGGTCCGGGCGGTCTTCGGCCCAGAATCGGATGAACTCGTCGAAGGTGAAAAGATCCTTCGTGCGCTGTGCCTTGGCCAGAAGCCGATCGTACGTTGCCTGATCCATCACTGTCTCCCTTCTGGCAGCTTAATCGATCGATTAAATCGCGCAAGGGGGTTGGATGGGCGTCAGGGCGAGGCCATCAACGAGGCATTGCCGCCCGCCGCCGTCGTATCGATGCAGGCGACCCGTTCGGTGGCAAAACGCGCCACGTAGTGGGGGCCGCCGGCTTTGGGGCCCGTGCCCGAAAGCCCTTCGCCGCCGAACGGCTGGCTGCCGACCACCGCGCCGATCTGGTTGCGG
>JAYSCF010000279.1:0-1854 GCA_041915005.1 Novosphingobium sp. | reverse complement strand
AGTTGGCAGGCGCTGATCGATTACCTGACCATCGACATGGCCCATCTCGCCCATGAACGCGTGCGGGTGCTTTACCTCAACAGCAAGAACCGGTTGGTGCTGGATGATCTGGTCACCGATGGCTCGCTCGATGAAGCCGCGATCCACCCGCGCGAAGTGGTCAAGAAAGCGCTCGACCTTGGGGCAGCTGCGCTGATTCTGGTCCACAACCACCCCTCAGGCTCGCCCGAGCCAAGCCGGGCAGACATCGCCATCACCGCCAGGATCGCCGAAGCCGGGCGATTGCTGGGCATCACGGTGCACGATCACGTGATCATCGGCCGCGAAGGCCATGTCAGCCTGCGCGCCAAGGGGCTGCTCTGACATGTGCGTGGCCGCGATCGCCTGGCATGCGCACCCGCGCTGGCAATTGGTGGCGATCGGCAACCGCGATGAATTTCACGCCCGCCCCACCGCCCCGCTGGCGATCTGGGACAACGGGATCATCGCCGGGCGCGATCTGGAAGCCGGGGGAACATGGCTCGGGATCGCGCCCGGACGTTTCGCGCTGGTCACCAATTACCGGGTCGATGGCTTTCCCAAGCCGCACCTGGCCTCGCGCGGGAGCCTGGGCACCAACTGGTTGACCGGCGCGCCGCTGGGCGATCTGGCCGGGATGAACCCGTTCAACCTGCTCACGATCGCGCCGGATGAAGCGGCGCACCTGTCGAACCATCCCGCCCCTTCCAAGACCCCGCTGACGCCCGGCATCCACGGGATGTTGAACGGCGGCTTCGATGATCGCTGGGGCAAGACGCTGCGATTGGAAGCTGCGCTGGGCGCATGGCTGGAAAGTGGCGCCGAGCCCGAGGCGCTGTTCGCCCCGCTGGCCGACCGCCGCCGCGATGACGCCGCCGATCCCGCCGGCCCCGCACCCGAATTTTCCAGCGTGTTCATCGCCAATCCGGCCTATGGCACGCGCTGCTCGACCGTGATCGCCATTGACCAGGCCGGGCGCGGCACGATTGCCGAACGCCGCTTCGCCGCCGACGGCGAAGCGAACGGGCGCACCAGCTTGGCCTTCGATTGGGCCCTCAACCGGGATTGAATCCGCCCCGCCCCTTGCCTTGCGCGCGCCCAGCCCCTAGCGCCGCGCGCGACAGAGCTAAGGAGTCGAACATGGTCCCCCGTTATGCCCGCCCCGCGATGGTTGCCATCTGGGAACCGGAAGAACGCTACAAGATCTGGTTCGAGATCGAAGCCCATGCCACCGAAAAGCTCGGCCAGCTTGGCGTTGTCCCGCCCAGCGGCGCCAAGGCGCTATGGGACTGGTGGGCAACCAAGCCCGCGATCGACGTTGCCGCGATCGACGCGATCGAAGCCGTTACCAAGCACGATGTGATCGCCTTCCTTGATTGGGTGGCCCAGCAGGTTGGCCCCGAAGCGCGCTTCATGCATCAGGGCATGACCAGCTCGGACGTGCTCGACACCACGCTGGCCGTGCAGCTGGCCCGCGCCGCCGACATCCTGCTTGCCGATCTGGATGACCTGCTCGCCGCGATCAAGCGCCGCGCCTATGAACACAAGTTCACCCCGACCATCGGCCGCAGCCACGGCATCCATGCCGAACCGACCACCTTCGGGCTCAAGCTGGCCGAAGCCTATGCCGAATTCAGCCGCTGCAAGACCCGCCTGATCGCGGCGCGCGCCGAAGTGGCGACCTGCGCGATTTCGGGCGCGGTTGGCACCTTTGCCAATATCGATCCCTCGGTTGAAGAATATGTCGCCGACAAGCTCGGCCTGGCGGTCGAGCCGGTTTCGACCCAGGTGATCCCGCGCGACCGCCACGCGATGTTCTTTGCCACGCTGGGCGTG
>JAYSCF010000278.1:0-1880 GCA_041915005.1 Novosphingobium sp. | reverse complement strand
CGGGCCGCTGTTCCGCCAATCTTGCTGCCATAGAACACTTCTCCCGTCCAACAGGGGTGGATACCAGCCCTTCACCGCATCCCTGGTCGTGATCTTAACGCTCTTTTCTGACCGCTGTCTAACATTCATGAAGCTTACCGGTTCCGCTTCACCGGGCTGTGATGGCCCCGGCGGCGTTCAGCCTCCGGTGAAGTGCGCGCGACGCTTCTCCAGGAAGGCGGCGATGCCCTCGCGATAGTCGTGGCTGGTGACGGCGCCGTAGCTTTCAGCGATCTCGGCTGCCGTCAGCGGGCGCGGATCCAGGCAGCGCAAAGTGAACTTTTTGTGGTTGCGATGGCTGGTGGGCGAGCCTGCCAGCAGCCGCACCGTCAGCTCCGCGACCGCCGATTCCAGCTCCGTGCCGGCGACCATGCGCGTCACCAGCCCCTTGCGCAGCGCCCAGGCGGCATCGTGGATATCCCCGCCCAGCAGCATTTCCAGCATGGCCGGCCGCCCGATCAGCCCGACCAGGGCCGCCAGTTCCGGATAGGGCATGGTAATGCCGACACGCTGGATAGGAATACCGAATTTGGCATCCTCCGCCGCGATCCGGAAATCGCACATGGCGGCGATTTCCAGCCCACCGCCGAGGCAGTTCCCCTCGATCCGCGCGATGGTCGGCAGCGGCAGTTCGCGCAAGGTCCAGAGGGCCTCCAGCATCATCTCGCCATAGGCGCGCGCACCTTCGGGCGTGGCGCGGAGGGCGGCGAATTCGGCCATGTCGGCGCCGGCGGCAAAATGACCGCCCTGCCCCTGCACCACCACGCAGCGCAATGCGGGCTCCCTGGCCAGGGCCTTGAGCTGGTCAGGGAGCCCCCGCCACATTTCGGCATTGAGCGCATTGCGCTTTTCCGGCCGGTTGAGCGAGAGCGTGGCCACCGCGCCGTCGCGGTCCAGGCGGATCAAGCTGGTCGTCATCTGAATTTCCCTTGGTTGCGATCAATTGCCGGCGCAGAGCCTAGTCGACGAAGGACAGGCCGTCAGCCCCGCCGCGACATGCCACCACCGCATCCTGACATGGTTAACAATCGCGTGACTTGGCTTGCCCAAGCGGGCCGATTCCAGCATGGTGTCGCCCGCCGGGCGTGATCGGCCGGGGGACACCCCCAGGACAGTCACCACAAGGCCGCAACCACCCGCAACCATCCGATCCAACAAAGCAGTTCGACACCATGAGCACCGGCAAGCCCACCCTTACCCTCGGCCAACCCAGCGCAGCGCGCGTTGCCGATCCACGCCTGCTGGTCGGTGATCCGGCGCCCTGGTTCCACTGCGCCAGCAACGTCAATCCGAATTTCGATTTCTCGACGGCGGGTGGGCGCTATGTCGTGCTCACCTTCTTCGGCTCGACCGCGCACCCCGTCGGCAAGGCGCTGATCGAAAGCTTCCAGGCGGCGCAGGAGACCTTCACGGATCCGGACTTCTATTGCTTCGGCATTTCGGTGGATCCCGCCGACCGCGACCGCGCCGACCTCACGCAGGTGCGCCCCGGCCTCGACATCTTCTGGGATTTCGAGCGCAAGGTGGCGCAGCGTTATCAGCTGGCGCAGGCGGAAACACCCATCGCCGCCCTGCAGCCGGTCACCTTCCTGCTCGATCCGACCCTGCGCATCCTCGGCATCTTCGCCACCAATGACGGGCGCCTGCAGGCGGATTCGGTGCTGCAGGTCCTCAAGCGCCTGCCCAAACTCGGCGCCCCGCGTCCCAGCCAGATGCAGGCGCCGGTGCTGCTGTTGCCCAACGTATTCGAGCGCGAACTGTGCCAGCGCCTCATCGAAGGCTATCGCAGCGGCAATCCAACGGAATCCGGTTTCATGGTCGAACGCGACGGCAAGACTGTC
>JAYSCF010000277.1:0-1942 GCA_041915005.1 Novosphingobium sp. | reverse complement strand
TGGCAGCGCCGCCGATCCTGATCTGGGGGTGGTCTTCGCCTCGACCAATGATGAGGCGGTAACGGCGGGCGTGTACGGCACCTATGGCGCCACGCTGCCGGCGGCGATCACCAACCGCTGCGAAGCGGTGATCGATGCCTGGGTGGCGGCGCGGCCCGGCAAGCCCTTGGTGTTCTTCGGGCCAACCTGGTATACCGGCACCCCCAGCAACGCCATTTATCAGATCCGCGACGGCGTGGCCGAAGCGGCATGGGGCCGGGCCGGCGCGAACGTGTGGTTCATCGATCGGCTGATCCCGCCCTATCGGGTGGGGGTGCGCACGAACGCCGCCGATCAGGCCGCGCTCTATACTGCAGGCGATGGGGTGCATCCATCCTCGCCGGGGCACCGCCACGATGGCCTGCGCGATGCCGCTGCGCTGCGCAGCCTGATCCTCGGGGCGATGGTGTGAAGAAGCGGGTGGGGCGGCCAGCCGCCTCACCCATCTCTTTGTAATTGCGCGCCAATAAATATATGATAATACATAGGTATATGCGCTGAATCGGGGGCGGTTGCGGCGCCAAGGGATTGGTCGCGCAACTCCATGTCGCAGTACAGCATTCCCCGGATCGGTGTGATCTGGGCCCAGTTTGCCAGCTATCATGTCGACCGTGTCGAAGCGGTCGGGCGGCGTCTGGCCCCCGGCTGGGAAGTGCTTGCTGTCGAAGTTGCGACGGCATCGCGCACCTATCAGTGGCAGCCATCGGGCAAGATTGACGCAGCGCGCAAGCTGACGCTGTTTCCGGGGCAGGTCTATGACGACATTCCCTGGCACCGCCGGCTTCGGGCGCAGTGGGCGGCACTGCGGGGGTGCCGGGTGGTGTTCGTCGGGATCGGCTATGACCAGCCCGATATTCTCTGCCTTGGCTGGTTGCTGCGGCTGGCCGGGTGCAAGGTTGTGATGCTGACCGATTCCAAGTTTGATGATCGCCCCCGCTGGGTGCTGCGCGAGGCGGGAAAAGCCCTGCTGCTGCGTTGTTTTAACGCCGCGATCGTGGCGGGACGGCGGCAGCGGGATTTTGTGCGGATGCTGGGATTTGGTGGTCGCCGCCCCATTCTGCCCGGGATGGATACCATCAGCGTCGCGCGGGTCCGATCGCTCGCGCGCCGCGAACTGGATCGCCCCATGCCCTTTGCCGCGCGCGAATTTGTCTACGTTGGCAGGTTCGTTCCCAAGAAGAACCTTCTGCGGATGATCGAAGCCTATGCCGGCTATGTTCGCCAGGCTGGTGGGCAAGCGCATGGGCTTCGGCTGGTGGGCGCGGGGCCGCTTGAGCCGGCAATGCGGGATCTGATCAGCCGGCTGGGCATCGCGGAGCGGGTGCGCTTCGATGGCTTCCTGCCCGATGCGGAAATTCCCACGATCCTCGCCTCGGCGCTGGCGCTGGTGCTGCTCAGCACCGAAGAGCAGTGGGGGCTGGTGGTCAATGAAGCCGTGGCGCTGGGCGTGCCGGTGATTGCCAGCTTTGCGGTGGGCGCGGGCGATGCGTTGGTGCGCAGCGGCGGCAATGGCTTTCTGGTCGAATCCGGGGCGGTTGAAGGGATGGCGGCGGCGATGGCGCAACTGGCCGCCAGCGCGGCGCAATGGCAGGCTTTGGCCCGGGCTTCGGCCGAACGCGGCTGGCTGGCTGACGCCGAACGTTTTGCCGATGCGGTGGAAGTGCTGGTCGGCGACGAAGGTGCGGCTGCGGCAGCCGGGCAGATCGCCCGGTTCGAGTAAGTGCTGGACGAAGCGGCATGAGCAGCTCACCGCGCCTCCCCCGCGTCGGCTTCGTCTGGGCGCAATTTTCGGCCTATCACGTTGACCGGATCGAGGCTGCCGCGCGGCGGCTGGCGGGGCGGGCCGATGTGCTGGCGGTAGAAGTCTGCGCCCGCTCGCAGGTCTATGCCTGGGCGCCATCCA
>JAYSCF010000276.1:0-1969 GCA_041915005.1 Novosphingobium sp. | reverse complement strand
TCGAGCGGGCGATGGTTCCGGCCGAAACCTTGCCCGGCTCCTTCGAGCCCGACTTGAGGTTGGCAGCCTTCTTGATCAGGAAGCTGGCCGGGGGGGTCTTGGTGACGAAAGTGAAGCTGCGATCCGCATAGACGGTGATGATCGTCGGGATCGGCATGCCCTTTTCGAGTTCCTGCGTGGCAGCGTTGAACGCCTTGCAGAACTCCATGATGTTCACGCCGCGCTGACCCAGCGCAGGGCCGATCGGCGGCGAGGGCGTGGCAGAGCCCGCGGGCACTTGCAGCTTGATATAGCCTTCAATTTTCTTGGCCACGAGGGGCCTCCTTTCTTCCTGTCGGGCCCGGATGGACCCTCAGAGTGAGCGGTCAGACGGCCTTCCGAAAAAGACCTCCCGCACGGAATCGCCCGAACAAAGCCGAGCGAAGGTCCGCGCGCCTAGGCTAGTCGCGCGGAAAAATCAAGCCTTAGCGGGCAATCCCGGCAGCGCCCAGGATGGTCGCCAGTGCGGCCGTCATCCCCGCCAGGCTGGCCGGTTCATCGACGTTGATCCATTCGCTCGGGGCATGGGCATCGCCGCCGGTCCCGCCCGAACCGATCGCGATGGCGGGAATGCCAAGGCTCATCGGGATATTGGCGTCGGTCGATTGTGCTCCCAGGTCCGCTTTGAGCCCCTGCGCGCGGGCGGCCGCAACGGCGGTGCGCACCAGCGCGGCATCGGCTGCGGTCGATCCTGCCGGACGATCGCCGATCGGCTTGAAGGCCACTGCAACCTTGCCGCTATCCGTCTGGCGAGCGGCGTTTTCATCATCGACGGCGCGGGCGGCAATGGCGTGGAGCGCGGCATCGACCCGGTCGACTTCAGCCGGGGCGACCGATCGAATGTCCACTTCGAGGAACACTTCGCTGGGGATCGTGTTCACCGAGGTTCCGCCGCCGATCACGCTGGCCGAATAGGTGGTGCGCGGCGTGTTCGGCACCGGCACGGCATAGAGCCCGGTCACGGTCGCAGCCAGCGCCGCCAGCGGATTGACGATCCCGAACTTGCCATAGCTGTGCCCGCCCGGCCCGGTGAAGGTCAGGCGGTAGCGGCGCGAGCCGACACCCTGGGTGGTGATCTGGCCGCTTCCGGCCCCATCGATGGTGATGAACCCCGCCGCCTGCCGGGCGCGCGGAAGGCTGGCGAACAGATGCCGCGTCCCGCGCAGGTCACCCGGCCCTTCCTCGCCGACATTGCCGATGAATATCACATCACGCGTGGTGCGGATGCCGGCCTGGTTCATGGCCCGCACCAGCGACAGCAGCACCGCCAGGCCGCGCGTGTCATCGCCGATCCCGGGGGCCATCAGGCGCGTGCCTTCGCGGCGCACTTTCACGTCGGTTCCTGCCGGGAACACCGTATCGAGATGCGCGGCAACCAGCAGCGGCGCGGCCTTGGGGTTGGTGCCCTTGCGCGTGGCGATGACATTGCCGACCGCATCGGTGGTCACATCGTCCAGCCCGGCTGCGCGCAGCAGTTCGGCAAAGGCGCGGCCGCGCTCAGCCTCGCCAAAGGGCGGCGCAGGAATTTCGGTGAGAGCGATCAGTTGTTCGACCATCCGGGGATGATCGCTGCGCAGCGCATCGCGCGCCGCGGCATAGCGAGGAGACGCCAGCACGGCGGCCAGATCCGGCGGAACCTGCCCGCCCGGATTGACGAGCGCCGGATCGGCGAGCGCCGGCCCGGCCGCACCGGCGAGGGCCAGCGAAAGGGCGAGGGCCAGGCTGCGGCCCATCGCTTACTTCACCAGTTCGACGTGCTCGAAATCGAGTTCCACCGGGGTGGCGCGACCGAAGATCGAGACCGAAACCTTGACCCGGTTCTTGTCGAAATCGAGTTCCTCGACCAGGCCGGTGAAGGAATTGAACGGACCGTCCAGCACCTTGACCGAATCGCCGATCTCGTAATCGACCGAAACGTGCTTCTTCGGCT
>JAYSCF010000275.1:0-2027 GCA_041915005.1 Novosphingobium sp. | reverse complement strand
GGGGAAATAGACCGAATTGCCGCGCTTGCGCGCTTCGCGGTCGAGCGCGCTGCCCGGACGGACATAGAAGCTGACGTCGGCAATCGCGATCAGCGCGCGAAAGCCCCCCGCCCCATCGGGCTCGGCCCAGATCGCATCGTCATGGTCGCGTGCATCGCTGGGATCGATCGCCACGATCGGCAGGTGGCGCAAATCCTCGCGGCGGTCCTCGCTCAACGGCAGCTTGGCGGCCAGCCGGCCTTCGGCAAGCGTTTCCGGATTGAAGGCGAAGGGGATGCCATACTTATTGATGGCGATCAGGCTGAAGGCCCGCGGAGCAAGCGGATCGCCCAGCACGGCAGTAACCTTGACGCCCGAACGGGGGCTGCGCCCGGCCGGTTCGGCCAGCACCAATTGCCCAGCCTCTGCCCCGCCAAGGTCCGCAATCGGCGCGGAGTTGCGCTCGCGTTTGTCAACCGGGGCAAGCCAGCCCTTGCCCGCACCGTCGATCTCGACCACGCCCATCAGCTGATCGACCTGCGCGGGGAGGCGCTTCATCGGGTGGGCAATCCAGCCCTTGCCCGCTTCCTCGGTGCGAGCCAACACGCGGTCACCCACGCGCAGCGCGGGGCCCTTGTGGCCCTTTTCGATCAGGCGGACGCGCGGCGGCGGGGTGGCATCATCGGGCTGCCAGCTATCGGGGATGGCAAGCGCCTCGCCCTCGTCGATCTCGACCACACGCAGCACGGTGACCTTGGGCACGCCGCCCATGCGGTGAAACGCACTGCGATTGCCGTCGATCAGGCCTTCCTCGGCCATGTCCTTGAGCAGCGCCTTGAGCTGGATCTTCTCCTGCCCCTTGAGACCAAAGGCACGTGCGATCTCGCGCTTGCCGGCTGGCTCCTCACTTTGGGCAATGAAGTCCAGCACCTGCTGGCGGCTGGGGAGTCCGGGGACGATGCCGGGCCGCTTGGCCAAGTCAGTAAGCCCGCGCGACGAAGATTCGCTCGACCGCCGGTTCGCCGGTGAACGGGCAGGTGCCCGCAACCGGATCACCCTGCATCGGGGTATTGCGGATCGTCAGCTTGAGCGTCTTGAGCTTGGCCACCACGGCTTCGAGCGCCGCGCCGGTCGGGCGCGACCACGCCAGTTCAACCCAGCCCGGATAGCGATTGCTGTCGGCAAAGAAGGCTTCCAGCCCGGCAAGATCGGTCACCCCGCGATGGATCTGCGCATCGCGGCGCGCGGTCGCCTCGGCGTGGAGCGAGCGCTGCACGTCTTCCAGCTCGGCTGCGGCCTGGGCAAGGAACTCCTCGCGGCTCTGGCCCGCGAAGTTGACCTTGCCATCCTCGCGCCACAAGCGATCGCGGCGCACCACCGAAACCTGCCCGCCGGCGGCATCGCGCCCGCCGATCTCAAGGATCAGCGGCACGCCCTTCTTGACCCAGGCCCAGCGCTTTTGCGTGGCCTTGCCCGCGCGCTTGTCGAGCAGGACGCGGATCGGTTCGCCCAGCGCCGACTGGCCGGCCAGCGCCCGGCGCAGGTCTTCGCAATAGGCGAGCAGCGCTTCGTCGCCGTCATCGTCGCGCAGCATCGGCAGGATCACCACCTGATGCGGTGCGATCGCCGGCGGCACGCGCAGGCCATCGTCATCGCCGTGGGTCATGATGACGCCGCCGATCAGCCGGGTCGAGACACCCCACGAGGTGGTGTGGCACAGCTGCTGGCCGCCTTCCTTGTCCTGGTAGCGGATCCCGGCAGCTTCGGCGAAGCCGGTGCCCAGATAGTGCGAAGTGCCGGCCTGCAGCGCCTTGCCATCCTGCATCATCGCTTCGATCGAATAGGTCGCGACCGCGCCGGGGAAGCGCTCGTTCTCGGGCTTTTCGCCGGCCATCACCGGCATGGCCAGATCGTCTTCGGCATGGGCCCGATACATTTCGAGCGCGCGCAGCGTTTCCGCCATGGCGTCGGCCCGGTCGGCATGGGCGGTGTGCCCTTCCTGCCAGAGGAATTCGCTGGTGCGCAGGAACATCCGGGTGCGCATTTCC
>JAYSCF010000274.1:0-2065 GCA_041915005.1 Novosphingobium sp. | reverse complement strand
GACATCCAGTATCATTTCGTCCCCGCGATGCTGGAAGATCACGGGCGGGAAAGCGTGCACGGCCACGGTTTTTCGATCCACGCCTGCGTGCTGCGCCCCGAAAGCCGGGGCAGCGTGCGGCTGGCCTCGGCCGATCCGGCCGCAGCCCCACGCATCGATCCCAACTTCCTTGATGATGACCGCGACATCGCCGCGCTGCGCCGGGGTGTGCGGCTGATGCACCGCATCGTCGATGCCCCGCCGCTATCCAACTATGCTCCGCAGGATCGCCACCCGATCGACCTGGGCGACGATGCCGCGCTCGATGCGCTGATCCGCAGCCGCGCCGACACGGTCTACCATCCGGTCGGCACTTGCCGGATGGGCAGCGATACCGGCAGCGTGGTTGATCCCACGCTCAAGGCGCGGGGACTGGACGGGCTGTGGGTGGCCGATGCCTCGATCATGCCGCGACTGGTTTCGGGCAACACCAATGCACCCTCGATCATGATAGGGGAGCGTGCGGCCGAATTCGTCAAGGCCGCGCTCCGTTAGGGGATCAGTGGTTGCAGGCCAGCGCCGTGACCACATCCTCCAGCCGCGCCGGATCGCCCAGTGCCAGCACCCGGCCATCACTGGCCGCGTGCAAAGGCTCACCGTTCCAGTCGGACATGGTCCCGCCCGCGCCTTCGACCACCGGCACCAGCGCCGCCCAATCGTGCAGCTTGAGATTGGCTTCGCAGACAAGGTCCAAGTGGCCCGAAGCCAGCATCGCGTAGTTATAGCAATCGCCGCCCATCACCATGCGGCGGTGATCGGTCTTGGCTGCCAGGCCCATGAAATGGGCGCCGTCGTGATCGTCGAAATAGTGCGGCCCGGTGGTCGCCAGCGCCGCCTCGGCCAGCGTCGGGCAAGCCCGGGTGCGCACCGGCTGGCCATTGAGCGTGGTCGGCTTGCCGGTGACCCCGACCCAGCGTTCATCCAGAATCGCCTGGTCGATCACCCCCAACACCGGCCAGCCTTCGACCACCAGCGCGATTAGCGTGCCGAACAGCGGGCGTCCGGCCAGGAACGCCGTGGTCCCATCGATGGGATCCAGCACCCAGGTCCGCCCCGAATTGCCGGTGGTCGCGCCAAATTCTTCACCGTGAACGGCATCGTCGGGCACTTCGGCCTTGAGGATCGCGCGCATGGCTTCTTCCGCCGCGCGATCGGCCAACGTCACCGGGGTTGCATCGCCCTTGCGATCAGCCGTCAGCGCGGTGCGAAAATGCGGACGAATAGCCGCGCGCGCCGCATCGGCGAGGCGATGGGCGAGCGCAATGTCAGCGGTGAGGTTCATCTCAGTCGAACAGGCTCGAAACCGAGCTTTCATCGGCGATGCGGCGGATTGCCTCGCCGATCAGCGGAGCAATGGTCAGCACCCGGACCTTGTCCGACTGCTGGGCCGCTTCGCTGGCCTGGATCGTATCGGTGATTACCAGTTCCTTGAGCGCCGAGCTGGTCACGCGCGCCACTGCTCCGCCCGACAGCACGCCGTGGGTAAGATAGGCGGTCACGCTTGCGGCCCCTGCATCCATCAGCGCCTGGGCGGCATTGCACAGCGTACCGCCCGAATCGATAATATCGTCGATCAGGATGCAGGCGCGGCCCTTCACGTCGCCGATGATGTTCATCACTTCGGACTGGCCCGGCTTGTCGCGGCGCTTGTCAACGATCGCCAGCGGGGCATTGTCGAGCCGCTTGGCCAGCGCGCGGGCGCGCACCACGCCGCCCACGTCGGGCGAGACGACCATCAGGTTCTGGCCGCCGTAACGCGCCAGGATGTCGGCCGCCATGACCGGGGCGGCAAACAGGTTGTCGGTCGGAATGTCGAAGAAGCCCTGGATCTGCCCGGCATGGAGATCGACCGCAAGCACGCGGTCGGCCCCGGCCGTGGTGATCAGGTTGGCCACCAGCTTGGCCGAGATCGGCGTGCGCGGACCGGGTTTGCGATCCTGCCGGGCATAGCCGAAATAGGGAACCACCGCGGTGATCCGCTTGGCCGAGGCGCGGCGCAGCGCATCGATGCAGATCAGCAGTTCCA
>JAYSCF010000273.1:0-2066 GCA_041915005.1 Novosphingobium sp. | reverse complement strand
GCTCTGCCCCTGTCCAATTCCCGGGGGGCATTCGGGGGGTGCTCCCGATTCCCCCGCGCGTGCCAAGCCGATAGTCGCCGTTCTATGGCCGATCAACCTGTTCCTGTCCCGAATGCCGGTTCCGCACAACCGTCCACAGCAAATGCGGTGCGACGCAGCTTCCCGGCCCAGGGCGTGCCCGTGATCCACCGGGTCAACCGGCTGGGGCTTTGGACCCTCTATATGAAGGAGGTCCGCCGTTTCTTCAAGGTCCAGACCCAGACGATCTGGGCACCGGCGATGACCACGCTGCTTTATCTGATGATCTTCACGGTCGCGATGGGCCGCGGCGGACGCGAAGTGCTGGGCGTGCCCTTTGCCAGCTTCGTTGCGCCGGGGCTGATCGTGATGGGGATGATCAACAACGCCTTCGCCAATACCAGCTTCAATTTCCTCTCGGGCAAGATCCAGGGAACGATCATCGATTACCTGATGCCGCCGATTTCCAACGGCGAACTGATGCTGGGCCTGGTTGGCGCGGCGGTGACCCGTGCCGTGCTGGTGGGCTTTGCGATCAGCGCCGCGATGCTGCTGTGGCCGGGCGTGCATCTGGGCGTGCAGCATCCCTGGGCGGTGGTCTGGTTCGGGCTGATGGGATCGACCATGCTGGCGATCATCGGCCTGATGACCTCGCTCTGGGCTGAAAAGTTCGATCACGCGGCGATGGTCACCAATTTCGTGATTACCCCGCTGACGATGCTGTCGGGCACGTTCTACGTGATCCACAACCTTGCACCTGCGTTCCAGGCGGTAAGCCGGGTGAACCCGTTCTTCTATGTGATCTCGGGCTTCCGCTTCGGCTTCCTGGGGCAGAGCGACATCGGCGATACCAACCTCGCGGTGCTGAACGGTGCGATCTATATCGGCGTGCTCAACCTGGTGCTGGGCGCGGCGCTCTATGCCCTGCTGCGCAGCGGCTGGAAGCTCAAGAGCTGAACCGGCGCGGGCGCCCATGACCCAGCCGTTCATCCCGCTCGAGGCCACGGCCGATCCGCTGCGCTTTCGCCTGCGGGTGGTGCCCGAACTGTGCGTCGGGCCGGAACACCACGTGTTCATGTTCGGCGGCGTCGGGCTGGCCTGCGCGGTCGAGGCGGCCAAGCGGGTTACGGGGCGCGAACTGATCTGGGCGACGGCGCAGTATCTCTCCTATGCCCGCCCCGGTTCGGATCTGGAAATCGATGTGCGCCTGCCGGTGGTGGGCCACAACGTGACCCAGGCGGTGATCAACCTCCACTGCGGGGATGACGTGATCATTTCGGCTACGGCTGCCCTGGGCGAGCGTCCGGGCAATCCTTCGCACCAGTGGTTCGATCTGCCCGCGATCCCCGCGCCCGAGGACTGCATCGAATGGGCCGCCTGGAACCACCAGGCCGGCACCTTGATGCGCCAGCTGGAACTGCGCGTTGCGCCCGATAGTGCGGCGCTGGCACCGCGCAGCGGCACGCCCGATCCGACCGGGCGGATGCAGATGTGGATGCGCACCCGCAGCGGCGCGCCGGTCGATGCCACGCTCTTGGCGATGATGGGCGATTTCGTGCCCACCGGGGCAGGGGTGGCGCTGGGCCTGATGGGCGGCGGCAACAGTCTTGATAACACCCTGCGGCTGCGCGGCGTGGTGGCGACCGAATGGGTGCTGTGCGATATCCAGATGAGCGCGGCCGATCGCGGCTTTGCCCATGGCCATCTGCGCCTGTTCGCTCAGGACGGGACGTTGCTCGCCACGGCCTCGCAATCGCTGGTGCTGCGCTTCGTCAAATAGCGATTGAACGACCCGCCGGGGTCAATGCGACATCGAGCGGCGCAGGCGATAGCGGCCATGCTCGAATTCATCGAACAGTTCGGCCACGTTGGGATGATCGATCGGGCCGCCATCGCCGTCTTCATCCAGGTTCTGCTGGCTGACATAGGCGATGTAGCTCGATTCCCCGTTTTCCGCGAACAGGTGGTAGAACGGCTGCTCGCGGGTCGGGCGGACTTCCTTGGGGATCGATTCGTACCATTCCTCGCTGTTGGCGAAGACCGGATCG
>JAYSCF010000272.1:0-2082 GCA_041915005.1 Novosphingobium sp. | reverse complement strand
TGATTCAATATTTCGATAAATATCGAATCAATGGAGCCGCCGATGCAGGGCCAGGATGTCATTCGCGCGCTTGGGGCGCTTGCACAGGAGCATCGGCTGGCGGTTTACCGGCTGCTGGTCCAGTCCGGATCGGCTGGCCTCGCTGCCGGCCATCTTGCGGAAACCCTGGGTGTGCCGCCCTCGTCGATGAGCTTTCATCTCGCCCAGTTGACCCACGCGGGCCTTATGACCCAGCGCCGTCAGGGGCGTTCGATCATCTACGCGGCCGACTACCCGGCGATGAACGGGTTGATGGCCTATCTCACCGAAAACTGCTGCGCGGGCGAGGACTGCAATGCTGCGCCGCCAACCGGCTGCGAACCGCGCGGCGACTATCACGAGGGCACTGGCAATGGTTGAAGTTCGAAACGTGCTGGTGCTGTGCACCGGCAATTCGGCGCGCTCGATTCTGGGCGAGGCCTTGTTCAACCTGCTGGGCGAAGGCCGGCTGACTGCGTTTAGCGCCGGCAGCAAGCCCAAGGGCACGCCGCATCCCGGCGCGCTGCGGCTGCTGGCGGGCAAGGCCATCGATACCGCCGCGTTCCGCTCCAAGAGCTGGAACGAATTTGTCGGGCCGGATGCGCCGCCGATCGATCTGGCCATCACCGTTTGCGGCAATGCCGCGGGCGAGGCCTGCCCGGTGTTTCCGGGCACACCGCTGCGCGCGCACTGGGGCCTGCCCGATCCCGCCGATGTCCTGGGCAGCGAGGCTGAGGTCGATGCGGCCTTTGCCGAAACCTGGCACTTGCTTGAAATGCGGGTGCGGGCGTTCCTCGCGCTTGATCTGGCCGGGCTGGATCGGGCCGCGGCGCAGCGCGAACTGGCCCAGATCGGGCAGATGGAAGGTGCAGCATGACACAGAATGAATCTCCACCCCGCCGGCTGTCGTTCCTTGACCGCTATCTGACCCTCTGGATCTTCGCTGCCATGGCGCTGGGGATCGCCCTGGGTTCGCTGGTTCCGGCGGTTCCCGCCACCCTGGGCGCGCTGTCGGTTGGGAGTACCAGCATCCCCATTGCCGTGGGCCTGATCCTGATGATGTTCCCGCCGCTGGCCAAGGTTCGCTACGAGGCGCTGGGCGAGGTGTTTCGCGATGTCCGCATCCTCACGCTGTCGTTCGCGCTGTGCTGGATCGTGGCGCCGGCGTTGATGTTCGCGCTTGCCGCCCTGTTGCTGCCGGACCATGCCGAATACATGACCGGCCTGATCCTGATCGGGATCGCCCCATGCATTGCCATGGTGCTGGTGTGGAACCAGCTGGCCGATGGGAGCCCGGAATATGTCACCGGGCTGGTGGCGTTCAATTCGCTGTTCCAGATCCTGTTCTATGTCCCCTACGCCTGGTTCTACCTCACGGTGTTGCCGCCGCTGTTCGGGATTGAATCGCAGGTGGTGGACATCGATTTCCTGACCATCGCCAAGGCCGTGCTAACCTATCTTGGCGTGCCGTTCCTGGCCGGGTTTCTGGTGCGCCGCAGCCTGCTGCGGGTCCGCGGTGCGGCGTGGTACGAAGGGGTGTTCCTGCCCCGGATTTCGCCGCTGACGCTGGTTGCGCTGCTGTTCACGATCGTGGCCATGTTCAGCCTCAAGGGCGGTGAAATCCTGGCCCTGCCCGGCGACGCGCTGCGGGTGGCGGTGCCGCTGGTGGTGTTCTTCGTGGTGATGTTCGTGGCCGCCTTTGCAGCGGGCCGTGCACTCGGGGCGGACTATGCCCGTACCACTTCACTGGCCTTTACCGCGGCTTCGAACAATTTCGAACTGGCGATCGCAGTGGCGATCGCGGCGTTCGGGCTGGCTTCGCCGGTGGCCTTTGCGGCGGTGATCGGACCGCTGGTCGAAGTGCCGGTGCTGATCGCGCTGGTCAACCTGGCGCTGTGGTTCCGCCGCCGCTGGTTTGCGGCGGCGTGACCACGGTTCACAGCGGGTTGCCGTCCTTGTCGCGGTAGATGTCGCGCCGGCCGACGTGGTTGGCCGGACCGACGAAGCCATCGGCTTCCATCCGCTCGACCCATTTGGCCGCGGTGTTGTAGCCCACGCCCAGCT
>JAYSCF010000271.1:0-2096 GCA_041915005.1 Novosphingobium sp. | reverse complement strand
GCGGGGATGCTGCTGGAAAAGCAGAACGCCGGGCTGCAGGCCGCTATCGTCAAGGATGTCGGCGCCCTGTTCGAACTGGGCCTGCCCGATGTGGCGCGCGAACTGGTCGATCAGGAACCCGATCCGCGCGCGGCGGCGGCCTATGCCTCGGTGCTGGCCAACATCGTCCACTGCGCGCCAAGCTGGTCGCTGCGCGGCGGCACGCGCGAAATCCTGCGCGGGATCATCGCCCGCGGGCTGGGAACGCGGTAGTTTTGCCTGACGGCAGAAGCATCACCGGCCCGGTCAGGCTCGATAGCCTGACGGCACACTATCCTTACCCGCGCCCGCGGTAGCTGGCGACGCCCTGGTCCGGCACCCACAGCCCTTCGGGCGCGGGGCCGGATTGCCAAAACACGTCGATCGGGATGCCTCCGCGCGGATACCAGTAGCCGCCGATCCGCAGCCAGCGCGGCTGCATTTCATCGAACAGGCGCTGGCCGATGCCCACGGTCACGTCCTCGTGGAAGCCGGCGTGATTGCGGAAGCTCCCGAGGAACAGCTTGAGGCTCTTCGATTCGACGATGGTTTCGCCGGGGGCATAGTCGATCACCAGGTGGGCAAAGTCGGGCTGGCCGGTCACCGGGCAAAGCGAGGTGAACTCGGGCGCGGCGAAGCGCGCAAGATAGAGCGCGGCCGGGCGCGGATTGGGAACATAGTCGAGCACGGCGGCCTCGGGCGAGGCAGGCAGCGCGCTTTGCTGGCCAAGGTGCAGCGGATGGGGCGTATCAGACATGGCCGTGCCATGCCTCCATCGCGCGGATTGCACAAGTCGGCCCTTTGCGCCCCCGGCTTGGCGCACAGTTCACTTCCCGTTCACTGCGCGGCCGGTTAGGCTTTGTTTAGAGCGGGATAGATGGACAGGATGATGCAACCGGCAGGGGGATCGATGCGCAAATGCACGGCGCTGCTTGGCGCAGGCGCGCTGGCAATCAGCCTGTCGGGCACGCCAATCGCCGCCCAATCGGTCAACGATTACCGCCTGCCCGGCGCCACTTCGACCCCCGCACCAGCCAGCGCGCAAGGCCCGGTTGACAGTTCCGAGCCGGTGGTGCGCCAAGCGGTGCCATCCCCTTCGCCCAGCCCCCAACCTAGCGCGGCAGCCCCAGCGGCTGTGCCCCTCCGCACCGCGCCGGCACCGCGCCGGGCGCCTGCCGCCGGGCAAGCAGCGCCCCGTGCGCAGCCTGCCGCTCCCCTTGCCGCCCCCTCGCCCCAGCCGAGCGCCAGCACGGCCGCATCGGTGCCAACTCCCGCGGCGCCCGCCCTGCCCGCGCCAGCGGCCTCGCGCCCGCAGGTTTCATCGCCCGCGCTGCAGCCGCTTGTTGCGCCAACCCTGTGGCCGTGGCTCGCCGCCGCGCTGGCGCTGGCCGCGGCAACCTTCGCCGCGCTGTGGTGGCGCAGCCGCAATACTCGGCCCGGCGTGATCGAATTCGAGCGCCCGGTTCCCGCCCAGCCCCCTGCGCCCGCGCCAGCCGCTCCTCCTTCGCCGCCCCGGCACGAACAGCCCGCCGCCCCGAACATCGAGATCGTGCTCGAAGCCCAGCGGCTGACGGCCTCGTTGATGGCAACAACGCTGAGCTATCGGCTGCGGCTGACCAATCGCGGCAAAGAGGCGCTCACCACCCTGGCGATCGAGGGCGACATGGTTTCAGCCCATGCCTCGCTCCCACCCGATCAGCAGATCGCCAGCCCGGCCCAGCGGCTTGAACTGCGCCATGCCGCGGTCAACCTGGCCCCGGGCGGCAGCACCGAGTTTTCGGGCGACCTGCGCCTTGCCCTCGCCGAAATCACCCCGATCCGCGCCGGGGATGGCGCCTATTTCGTGCCGTTGGCGCGGCTGCGGATCGAAACCAGCACCCATGCCGGCGAAGCCCGGATCGCGGTTCAGACCTTCGTGATCGGCGAACTGGCCGAAACCGCCGATGCCCCGCTGCGCCCGTTCCGGCTGGATCAGGGGCCGCGCACCTTTTCCCGGCTTGGGCAACGTGCGGTTGATTAAAGCCTGTTTCAGTTAGGCTGAAACAGCGGGCCGGTGTTGCTTCCACTTAAGTGGAACG
>JAYSCF010000270.1:0-2101 GCA_041915005.1 Novosphingobium sp. | reverse complement strand
CTCATGTTGGCGAGGAAGCGGGTCTTCATGGCATCGGCTTCTTCAAGCGCGGCATTGCGTTCGCGCAGCGCCACCTCGGCCTTTTGCGAATCCGTGATGTCGAGCACGGTCAGCAGGCTGTTGCCATCGGGCAGCGGCACCCCGGCATATTCAAGGCTGCGTCCATCGGCCAGCGCCACGCGCCCGCTGGTCTGCTTGCGATCCAGCGTGGCGCTGCGCACCGCATCACCCACCGCCTTGGCCTGAGCCGGCTTGGCCAGGCGCTGGGCGATCCGCTCCAGCAGCACTTCGGCGCGGGGGTGGGTATCCAGGAACGTCGCATCAAGCCCCCAGTCGGCGGCAAACCGGCGGTTCCACAGCTGCATCCGGCCATCGGGCGCGAACACCGCGACCGATTCGAACAGGCTGTCGAAGGTTGCGGTGCGGGTGCGCAGCAGCGTGTCGCGCACGGCCGAGAGGCGCAGCTGTTCGGTGCGGTCCTCGGCAATCAGCAGCATCCCGCCATCGGGCAGCGGCTGGGCCACGACGCGCAGATGCGTGCCATCGGCCATGGTCCAGGCTTCTTCCTGCGGCGCGCTGGCCATGAACCACGCCGCCTTTTCGCGGCGCCAGGCCGGAAAATCGCGCGCTTCGGGAACGCGGCCGGCATCGCGCGCCAGGTCGAGCAAGCGTTCGAACGGCGGGGGATTGAGCATCGCCGCCGGCCCCAACGCGAACAGCCGCTGGAACGGGAGGTTGGCAAAGGTCAGCTGGCGCTGGGCATCGAACTGCGCGACCCCGGCCGAAAGCTGGTCTAGCATGGTGCGCTGGGCATCGCGGAAGGCGCGGAAATCGCGGCCCAGTTCTTCCATTTCCTCAACATCGACAGCGTAGCCCGCGACGCCTTCATCCCCCAGCGGCAGGTCCGAGACGCGCTGCGCCCGGCGCTGGCCATCGATCGTGGCCGACACCATCCGTTCGATCGGCAGGTGCTTGGCCGCAGCCTGCAACGCAATCTGCCGCGCGGTCAGGCCATCGACGCTTTCGATCAGTTCGGTCCCATCGGCCACCACCTGCCGCGCGTCCTTGCCCGCAACCGCGCGGACATAGGCTTCGTTCACCAGCCGCAATTCGCCATCGGGGCTGCGGAACCACATCGGCATCGGCGCGGCTTCAATCAGTCCGACCAGTGCGGCAAAATCCTCGCGCGCACGGGCCGCATCGCTGCGCAGCTGGACCAGTTCGCTTTCGCTGTCGGAAAAGTCGAACACCCAGACCAGCGCCGCACCGCCCGGCGAGATCGCCGGATCGGCCAGATGGCCGCGCAGCGCCAGGCTGCGCTTCGATCCGCGCGGGGTGAACACCATGCCAAAGGGATTGGCAGTGCGCTGGCAGCGGCGCACGGCTTCGCTCAATTGCTGGAGCTGTTCCGTGGTCAGCCCGCCGCCGCCGCCGTCGATGCGGCCGCCATCAAGTTCGGTGAGGAATTGGGGGAGCGTTTCCAGCCCCAGCCAATTGGCCAGGCGCTGGGGCGCTTCGATCCGGCCATCGGCGCGGACCACCATCGGGATCGCGGGGCTTTCATCGACCAGCCGCGAAAGCTTGCGAATGCTGTGCTGCGCAGCCGCAGCCTTGCGCTGGCGCGCGCGGCCCCACAGCACCACCCACAGCGCCGCGCCGGTCCAGGCGGCCAGCAACAGGCCGATCAGCAGCAAGGCGGTGGGGGACAAGGTCATGTCCCGTCAGCTATGCCCGCGCGGCGCGGATTACAACCACGCCGCGCGCACAAGCTGTCGATCAATAACGATAATGCTCGGGCTTGAACGGACCCTGCTGCGACACGCCGATATAGTCGGCCTGCTTCTTCGACAGCTGGGTCAGCTTCACGCCCAGCTTTTCGAGGTGCAGCGCGGCAACCTTTTCATCGAGGTGCTTGGGCAGCACGTAGACTTCGTTCTTGTATTCGCCGTTCTTGGTGAACAGCTCGATCTGGGCGAGCGTCTGGTTGGTGAACGAGGACGACATCACGAAGCTGGGGTGGCCGGTGGCGCAGCCCAGGTTAACCAGACGGCCCTTGGCCAGCACGATGATCTGCTTGCCATCGGGGAATTCGACCAGGTCG
>JAYSCF010000269.1:0-2123 GCA_041915005.1 Novosphingobium sp. | reverse complement strand
CAACCGGCGGTCGGCCTCGGGTTCGAGCACCAGCACGGCATCGCCAGCCTTGCCGGCGACCGAAGCCCCGGCGGCAGGTGCCTCAGCAGCGGTCAGGGTCAGCAGTTCGGGCGCAGCCTTGCTGCCCCCGCCGCCCAGGCTGATGCATCCGCCCAGCGACAGCGCCAGCAGCGCGGCCGCGATGATCCTGGCACCCATGGCCGATTGGTTCCCTTCCATACGCGTCATGGCTTGTAATCCGGCAGTTTCTGGCCGCCCAGCACCGCGCCCGCGCCCTGATCGTTGATCCGCTCGGTCATGTCGCGCAGCGCCTTGGTGGTGGCGCGCAGATCGCGGATCGCGGCTTCGGCCTGCGGGATGGTCTGATCCGACAGCTGGCGCGCGGCCGGCCGGGTATCGTTCGCCAGCTCTTCAAGCGAAGAGGCCGTGCGATCGATCGACTTCAGCGTGGCGCGGAACTGCTGCATCATCTGCTTGCCATCGCCATTGATGAGATCGTTGGTCGATGCCGTGGCGGTTTCGAACTGGGTCAGGGCCAGCTTGGCCTCGGCCAGGGTGCCCTGCAATTCGACCAGGGTCTTTTCGACCTGCGGCGAAGCCTTGGCCAATGCGCCGGTCATCCGGTCGGTGTTGGCCAGGATATGTTCGATCGAGGCCTGGTTCTTGTCCGAAAACACCGTGGTCAACCGCTCGGTCAGGGTTGCCAGCCGTTCCAGCAGGACTGGCGCGGAATTGAGCAGTTCGCCCAGCCCGCCGCGCTTGGTCGGGATCACGGGCGCGCCTTCGGGGCCCTGATCGATGATCGGCGGGGCGCCGCGGGTCGCGCCTTCAAGCTGGATGTTCGAAACCCCGGTAAATCCGCTCTGCATCGTCGCCGTGGTGCCGACCAGGATCGGCACGTCCTGTTTGACCGCGATGCGCACGCGCACGAAGCTGGGATCCTTGGACCACAGTTCGATCACCTTGACCTTGCCGACCGGAACCCCCGAAAAGGTCACCGACGAACCCTTGGACAGACCATCGACCGACTGCTTGAAGAAGATGTCGTAATCGCGCTGGTCGCCTTCGCCCAGCCGCGCGATCCAGATCACGAAGGCGCCCAGCACCGCCAGCAACGCCAGCGTGACCGCCCCCACCCAGACATTGTTGGCCCGTGTTTCCATTGCCCTGCTCTATGCCCCGCCCTTGCCCGGCTTGTCCATCGCCTTGCCGCCAGCCATGCCGCCAGCCTTGCCATTGGTGCGGTGCCACGCCGCTTCGGCCGCGCGGCCGCGCGGGCCGTTGAAATAGTCCTGGATCCACGGGTGATCGAGCGCCAGCAGTTCGGGGATCGTCCCCACCGCGATCACGCGCTTGTCTGCGATCACCGCCACCCGGTCGCAGATTTCGTGCAGCGTATCGAGATCGTGAGTAATCAGGAACACCGTCAGCCCGAGGGTCGATTGCAGTTCCTTGGTCAATTGATCAAACGCCACCGCCCCGATCGGATCGAGCCCGGCGGTCGGTTCATCCAGGAACAGCAGTTCGGGATCGAGCGCCAGCGCCCGGGCCAGCCCCGCGCGCTTGCGCATCCCGCCCGACAGCTCAGACGGATACTTGGCCGCCGCTTCTGCCGGCAGGCCCGACAGCATCACCTTGTAGCGCGCGATTTCGTGGCGCAGTTCGTCGCCGATCTCGGGGAAGAATTCGCGCAAGGGCACTTCGACGTTTTCGGCCACGGTCAGCGTCGAAAACAGCGCCCCGCCCTGAAACAGCACGCCCCACCGGCTGCGGATGTCAACCGCATGCTCGCTGCCATAGTGGCCAACTTCCATCGCCTGGCCGAGCACTTCGATCCTGCCTTCGCGCGGCGGCTGCAGCCCGATGATCGAGCGCATCAGCACCGACTTGCCCGTGCCCGATCCGCCAACCACGCCGATGATCTCGCCCCGGCGAACCTTGAGCGAGAGGTCTTCGTGGATCACATGATCGCCAAAGGCATTGGTCAGCCCTTCGACCACGATCGGGAATTCGCCGGTATAATGGTGGGCGTTCATCCCCACCCCACTTCGGTGAAGAACACCGCGAAGAACGCGTCGAGCACGATCACCATGAAGATTGCCTGGACCACGGCCACCGTGGTG
>JAYSCF010000268.1:0-2150 GCA_041915005.1 Novosphingobium sp. | reverse complement strand
GGCCGCTTCCAGGTTGATGGCCTGACCCGCCGCCGCCTCGACAAGCCGTGGCTGCGCCTCGATGGCAAGCTGCAGGCCGCCAGCTGGGCCGAAGCCTTTGCCGCCGTGGCGAAGATCAAGCCGGGCAAGGACGTGGCCGTGATCGCAGGCGATCTGGTCGATTGCGAAACCATGTTCGCCGCCAAGGCGCTGGCGTCCGCGCTCGGCTCGAGCCTGCTCGAAGGCCGCCAGACCGGGCTCGATTACGATTGCTCGAACCTCGCCGCGGTCAACTTCAACTCAGGCCTGGCCGGGATCGAAGATGCCGATGCCGTGCTGATCGTGGGCAGCCAGGTGCGCTGGGAAGCGCCGCTGGTGAACGTCCGCCTGCGCAAGGCCGCCAAGAAGGGCGCCAAGTTCTTCGTGGTCGGGCCGCAGTGGGACACGACCTTCCCCGCCACCTTCCTGGGCGACGACCTGGCGGTGCTGAACAAGCTGCCGGCCGAAGCCGATGCCGCGCTCAAGGGCGCGCAGCGTCCCGCGCTGATCATCGGCGGGGCAGGGCTGGGCAAGGGCGCACTGGGCGCCTGCCTCGCGCTGTCGGACAAGTATGGCATGGTGCGCGAGGGCTGGAACGGCTTCAACGCGCTGCACATGGCGGCCAGCCGCATGGGCGGGCTGATGCTCGGCTATGCGCAGGCAGGCGGCATTGCCGACCTCGTCGCCGCCAAGCCCAAGCTGGTGATTTCGCTCGGTGCGGACGAGGTGGACTATACCAAGTTCGCAGGCTCGATGATCGTCTATATCGGCCACCACGGTGACAAGGGCGCGCATGCGGCCGACATCATCCTGCCGGCGGCCGCGTTCAGCGAAAAGCCGGGCACCTACGTCAACACCGAAGGCCGCGTGCAGATGGCTGACAAGGCCGTCTTCGCCCCGGGTGATGCCCGCGAGGACTGGACGATCCTGCGCGCGATGGCGGACAGCCTCGGCGTCTCGGTCGGGTTCGACAGCTTTGACGAACTGCGCGCCGCGATGGCCAAGGCGGTTCCGGCGCTGGGCGCCGAAGGCCTCGCCGATTACGGCGCGCTGCCCAAGGCGGCCAAGGGCGCCAAGGCCGAAGGCGTGATCGCGGGTTACCCGATCAAGGACTTCTACCTCACCAACCCGATCGCCCGCGCCAGCGCGACGATGCAGCGCTGCTCGGCAGAACTGCTGCACGGCGAAACCTTTGCGGAGGCCGCGGAATGACCGAGTTCTTCCAGACGCTGGGCATGCCCTATGACTGGGCTTGGGGTCTTGCCACGCTGTGCGGGATCCTGCTGATCGCCCTGCCGCTGATGCTGGCCGTGGCGATGATCATCTATGTCGACCGCAAGATCTGGGCAGCGATGGCGCTGCGCCGCGGCCCGAACGTGGTCGGCCCCTGGGGGCTGCTGCAGTCGTTCGCGGATGGCCTCAAGGTCATGCTGCAGGAAACGATCATTCCTTCGGCGGCCAACAAGGGCCTGTTCCTGATCGCGCCGATCATCACCTTTACCGTAGCCCTGATGGCCTGGGCGGTGATCCCGTTCAATTCGGCCGCGATCCTGGCTGATATCAACGTCGGGCTGCTCTACATCCTCGCGATCTCGTCGCTGGGGGTTTACGGCACGATCATCGCGGGCTGGTCGTCGAACTCGAAGTATCCCTTCTTCTCGGCGATGCGCGCCAGCGCCCAGATGATCAGTTACGAAGTCTCGATCGGCTTCATCCTGATCTGCGTGGTGCTGTGGGCCGGCACGTTCAACATGAACGGCATCGTCATGGCCCAGAAGGGGCATGTCTTTGGCCTGATCAACGGCTTCGTCGCCAATCCGCTGCTGTTCCCGATGTGGGTGATGTTCCTGATTTCGGGCATGGCCGAAACCCAGCGCGCGCCCTTCGACCTGACCGAAGCGGAAAGCGAACTCGTCGCGGGGTACCAGACCGAATATTCCTCGATGGCCTTCGCGCTCTACTGGCTGGGCGAATATGCCAACGTGCTCTTGATGTGCGCGCTCAACGCCGTGCTGTTCTGGGGCGGTTACCTGCCGCCGCTCGACCTGCCGGTGCTGTACCTGGTGCCGGGGTGGATCTGGCTGTTCGCCAAGATCTTCTTCTTCTTCTTCGTGTTCAGCTGGGTGAAGGCG
>JAYSCF010000267.1:0-2161 GCA_041915005.1 Novosphingobium sp. | reverse complement strand
GAAAGAGACCCACTCTTCCTGCGTCCGCGCGCCTTGCTGGGGCCTCTGACAGGCCAACCGTGATCCACGTGGAATTTGTCCACGCCGCCTAGCCCTTGATCGCGCCGTGCGCTGCCAGCGCACGCGCGCGGCCTGCGGCGTGGTCGATGCGCTTGCGCGGATAGCCGCGCACCGGCAGTGCGGGATCGTGGATCTCTGCATCGGAAAGGTGCGCCAGTTCGGGCACCCAGGTGCGGATATAGCCCGCCGCGTCAAACTTGTCCGACTGGCTGAGCGGCGCCATGATCCGCACGAACATGTTGGAATCAACCCCCGTGCCCGCGCTCCACTGCCAGTTGACCGCGTTGGAGCCGTAATCGGCATCGACCAGCGTATCCCAGAACCACTGTTCACCGCGCCGCCAATCGATCAGCAGATGCTTGATCAGGAAGCTGGCCGCGATCATCCGCACCCGGTTGTGCATCCACCCGCTGACCCACAGCTCGCGCATCCCGGCATCAACGATCGGATAGCCGGTGCGCCCCTGGGTCCAGGCCACGAAATCGGCCTCGGCCTCATCGCCTTCACGCCAGGGGAAAGCGTCATAGGCCGCGCGGGCGTTGCGGCTGCCGTAATCGGGCAATTGCACGATCACGTTCTGGGCATAGTCCCGCCAGCCCACTTCGCCGAGGAAGGTATCGACGCTGCCCCCGGCATCGGCCACCGCGTGCCACACCGTGGCGGGCGATATTTCCCCAAAATGCAAATGCGCTGAAAGCCGCGACGTGCCTTCAACCGAAGGCAGGTTGCGGCGCTGTTCATAGCGCGCGGCGCGGTCGACGAACACGTCGAGCCGGTCCAGCGCGCCGGCCTCGCCCGGGGTCCATTCGGCGCGAAAGCCGCCGGCCCAATCGGGCTTGGTAGGCAGCAGCGCCCAATCGGCCAAGGTATCGCTGGCAGGCCACGCAGCGGGCGCCGGAATATGCTCGGGCGCAGGCATTGGCGGCGCGGGCGGCATCCGTTCGGTCAGGGCGCGCCAGAACGGGGTGTAGATCTTGAACGGCGTGCCGCTTCCGGTCAGCACCGAACCGGCCGGGGCCAGATAGTTGCCGTGATGCAGGTGCAGCGTCAGCCGCTTGGCCACGGCGCGTTCGGCGTTGCGCCACCAGGGTTCGTAGTGATGCAGCGCGTGGACTTCGCGCGCGCCGGTTTCTGCCGCCAGTGCTGCCAGCACGTCTTCACAGGCTCCGCGCCGCAGGATCAGCCGCGATCCGCGCGCCTCCAGCGCCGCGGCCAGGCTGGCCAGGCTGTGGTGCAGCCACCACCGCGATGCCCCGCCCATCGCGCGGTGGCGCGGAGTTTCATCATCGAGGATATAGACCGGGATCACCGGCCCAGCCGCGCAGGCGGCAACCAGCGCAGCCTGATCGGCCAGGCGCAGGTCGCGCCGCAGCCAGACAATCGAAGGGTTCGAAGCAGTCGTCATGGCCGCGGCCCTAATCGCCGCCGGCCATGACGCCAAGCCCGATCAGGCCGGATGGCCTTCGCGATCGTCCACGGTCCAGGTCTGCCCCTTGGCGAGCAGCTTGGCGAGGTTTGCTTCCTTGCCTTCGCGCGCCTTGGCATCCTGGCCCAGCAGGGCTTCTTCATAGGTCGGGCGCGGATCGTCGTAGAGCACGCCCAGCGCCATCGGGAAGGCCCCGAACGGCATTTCGACCAGCATGTGCGCAATCGAACGGTTGGTGACGTCATGGACGATCACGCCCGCCGCCTGCCAATCGCCATCAACCACGTCGACCACCTTGAGTTCGAGCTTTGCGGTGTCGAGCGCGATGCCCTTGACCCCGCCGGTCTTTTCGCTGCCGAACAGCATCGGTTCACCGTTCTTGAGCCAAAGCTGGCGATCCTCGGCGCCCTTGGGGGCGGCGAAGTCTTCGAAGCGGTCCTTGTTGTAGACGATGCAGTTCTGGAAAATCTCAACGAAGGCCGCGCCCTTGTGGGCATGGGCAGCCTTGAGGACGTTGGGCAGTTCCTTCGACACGTCGAACCCGCGCGCGATGAACCGCGCGCCAACGCCCAGCGCAAAGGCACAAGGCAACGCCGGCCGATCGACCGAGCCCAGCGGCGAGGTCGGGCTGGTGGTGCCAACCCGGCTGGTGGGCGAATACTGGCCCTTGGTCAG
>JAYSCF010000266.1:0-2171 GCA_041915005.1 Novosphingobium sp. | reverse complement strand
CATCGAGCGAATCGAGCACCTCCTGTTCGCTGCGATCATCGCTGCCGGCGCGGTGGCGGGCCACGCTCTGGCGGTGCTGGGCGAGCAGGCGCAGTGCATTGGCCACATCGAGCCGGCGTTCGCCATCGGGTGCGCGCAGCTGGCCGAGCAGTTCCATTTCAAGGTTCTGGTAGCCTTCGCACAGCGCGCCAAACCACTGGTCGGCGAACTGGGCGTCTTCGCGCCGGGTCTTGTAGACCCAGGTCAGGCTGATGTCGGCGGCCTGGGCGGCGGCGCGGACGTTCGAAGTATCGGCCAGCGCGGCGAGAAAGGTCTGCCGCCAGTTCTTGGGCGCGCCAAAGCGGCGGCGCGGCGCGGGGGCGCCGTCCTGCGGAAGGGTCATGTCAAAGCGGTCCGGTAAGGGAGGGGGCGGGGCCGTGCGAATCGGTCCATCGCGATGTTCCGTATATGTGCCAGAATAGCGTGACGATGTCAATCATAAATAACCAAATAGGTTATATAGTGGGCAGGCTTGTCGCCAGCGGGGCGGGCGGCTAGGCAAGCGGCGCAACGTGCCTGAAGGGAGCCTTGATGCTGCGCCGCCTTTACGACTGGACCCTGGCCAAGGCTGCGGATCCCCGCGCCGAATGGTGGCTGGCCGCCTTTGCCTTTGTCGAGGCGAGCTTCTTTCCCATCCCGCCGCACCCCTTGCTCGGGATCATGTGCCTGGCCGAACCGAAAAAGGCCGTGCGCTTTGCCCTGATCGCCACGCTGGCTTCGGTGGCGGGGGGGCTGCTGGGCTATGCTATCGGGCATTTCCTCTACGACAGCATCGGCACGCAGTTGCTGGCCGCGCTCCACCTGACGCAGAGCTTCCCCAAGGCGGCGTGTTACCTGCGCGAATACGGGGCCGAGATCATCATGATCAAGGGCGCCACCCCGATCCCGTTCAAGCTGCTGACCATCACTGCCGGGTTCATAGGGATGCCGCTGTTGACCTTCATCGGCGCCAGCATCGTCAGCCGTTCGATCAGCTTCCTGATCGTGGGCGTGCTGTTCCGTCTGTTCGGCGCGCCGATCAAGGCGTTCATCGACAAGTATCTGGGCCTGGCAACGGCGGGCTTTGCCGTGGTGGTGGTGGCCGGGTTCCTTGCCATCGCGATGCTGGGCGGTGGGGCCAAGGATACCAATGCCAAGTGCGAAGCGGCGGCCAGCCTGCCGGGATGAGCGGGGATATCCGCCTCTGGCCCAAAATTCGGCTTTGGCATTGCCGCGATGCGCGTTCGTTCCGGGCGCTCTGGGCGCTGGAGGAACTAGGCCTGCCCTACACCTTGGAACTGGTGCAGTTTCCGCCGCGCGCCACGGTTGAAGGATACCGCGAGATCAACCCGCTGGGCACGGTGCCGGCGCTGCGGGTCGATGGCCAGCTGATGACCGAAAGCGCGGCGATCCCGCATTTCCTCGCCACCCGGTTTGGCCCCAGCCCGCTGGCCGTGGCGGCGGACGAGCCGGACTATGCGGCCTATCTCAACTTCCTGCACATGGGCGAGGCCACGCTGACCTTCCCGCAAACGATCTACCTGCGCTACGCCCGGCTTGAGCCGGCGGAGCGGCGCCTGCCCCAGGCGGCCGAGGACTATGCCCAATGGTTCGGCTCGCGCCTGCGCAATGCCGAAGGGCTGATGGGTAGCGAATTCGCCTGTGCCGGGCGCTTTACCATGGCCGATATCTCGGTCGGCTATGCGGTGATGCTGGCCCAGTCGATCGGGCTGGCTGATCAGGTTACGCCGGGCATGGCGGCCTATTTCGAGCGGCTGAGCCGCCGCCCGGGGTTCCGCCGCGCCCAGGCGGCGCAGGGAACCCCCGACGGTCCCAGCGATCCGCTGGGCTGAGCTGGAGCCTGTTCCAGGTAGACTGAAACAGGACATCACCGGGCCGGGGGAGTGGGCCGGTGATGCTATCCCCAATGGGGAGGCTGAGTTAACCCAGGATCCCGGCGCGCTTGCCGGCGCGTTCGAACATCCCGATGATCGTCTGGACCTGATCGGCCGAATGTTCGGCGCAGAGCGAGCAGCGCAGCAGGGTCATCCCCGCAGGCGTTGCCGGCGGACGCGCGAGGTTCACGTAGAGCCCTTCTTCGAGCAGGGCCTCCCACATCATCGCGCCCCGTTCCAGATCGGGCATGATCACCG
>JAYSCF010000265.1:0-2179 GCA_041915005.1 Novosphingobium sp. | reverse complement strand
TATCGAGCAGCGCCATCGTGGTGGCATTGGCGATCGACTGGCCCAGCGCGGCATTCGGCCCGCTGAGCGGCACCAGCAGGGCAACGCGGTGGCGCTGCTGATCGGCGGGCAAGGTGTCGCTTGGCGGCGGGGCGGGGGTGGGAGCAGGGGTGGTCGGGATGACCTTGCACCCGGCCAGCAACACCGCGGTGGCGGCCACGGCAAATTTGCGCCTGTCGAACTTCACTTGCCGCTCTCCTCGGGCCGGGCCATTAAGCTGCGATGGAACAGCCGCTTTCTCCTGGACTCTACATTGTCGCGACCCCGATTGGCAACTTGGGGGATGTTTCCATGCGTGCCGGAACGGTACTCGGTGCCGTGGCTGCGGTAGCCTGTGAAGATACCCGGGTGACGGGCAAGCTGTTGCAGCACATCGGCGTCAAGCAGAAGCTGATCCGCTATGACGATCACGCCAGCGAGGCGACGCGCGAACACCTGCTGGCGCTGGCGGCAGAGCAGCCGATCGCGCTGGTCAGCGATGCCGGAACCCCGCTGATTTCCGATCCCGGTTACCGCCTGGTCCATGCCGCGCGCGAACGCGGGATCGCGGTGACGAGCATTCCGGGGCCAAGCGCGGCGATTGTCGCGCTGACGCTGGCGGGACTGCCGAGCGACCGGTTCCTGTTTGCCGGCTTCCTGCCCAACAAGGCCAAGGCCCGCGCCGATGTGCTGGCTGAACTGGGCGCGGTGCGCGCGACCCTGGTGTTCTATGAAACCGCGCCGCGCCTGGCCGATGCCCTGGCTGCGATCGGTGACAGCTTGCCCGGCCGCGAAGTTGCCGTGGCGCGTGAGCTGACCAAGAAGTTCGAGGAATGCCGCAGCGGCACGCCGGCCGAACTGATCGCGCATTATGCGGCCCACCCGCCCAAGGGCGAAATCGTGCTGCTGGTCGGCCCGCCCGGCGAAGTTGCCGTGGGCGAAGCCGATGCAGATGCGCTGCTGGCCGAGGCGCTGAAGACGCAAAAGGCTTCGCAGGCGGCGGCCGAAGTCGCGCGGGCGACCGGGCTGGACCGCAAGGCGCTTTACGCCCGCGCGCTCGAACTCAAGTGAACTCGCGCGCCGCGCGCGAGGCCCAGGGGCGGCGCGGCGAGGTGCTGGCGGCCTGGTTCCTGCGGGTGAAGGGCTGGCGGATCATTGGCCGCCGGATCAAGACAGCGCGCGGCGAAATAGACCTGATCGCACGGCGTGGCCGGGTCGTGGCTTTCGTCGAGGTCAAGTGGCGCGAACGCGCGGCCGATCTCGATCACGCGATCGATGCCTATCGCCTGCGCCGGGTCGCGGCGGCGGCGGAAGCCTGCGCGCACCGCTATGTTCGCGCGGGCGATGTGCAGCGGATCGATGTCGTGCTGCTTGCGCCGGGGCGTTTCCCGCGCCACATGGCAAACGCCTTGATCGCCTGATGGGAGCCTGAATTCGATGAGCCTGCGCGTTGCTGTCCAGATGGACCCGCTCGAAACGATCAATATCACCGGGGATTCCAGCTTTGCGCTGATGGAAGCGGCCCAGGCGCGCGGGCACGTGGTCTATCACTATGACGTCAAGACGCTGGCGCTTGATGAAGGGCGGCTGACCGCCTGGGCCGCGCCGGTGAAAGTGCGGCGCGTGGCGGGCGATCATTTCGTGCGCGAGGAATACCGCAAGATCGATCTGGTCAAGGACATCGACGTGGTGCTGATGCGCCAGGATCCGCCGTTCGACCTGTCCTATATCACCGCAACCCACCTGCTTGAACGGCTTGAGGGGCAGACGCTGGTGGTCAACGATCCGGCCAGCGTGCGCAATGCCCCGGAAAAGGTCTTCGTGCTCGATTTCGCGCGGTTCATGCCGCCGACGCTGGTGGCGCGCCGGATCGAGGACGTGCGCGAATTCCATGCCCGCTATCCTGGTGACCTGGTGATGAAGCCGCTCCACGGCAATGGCGGCAAGGCGGTGGTGCGGATCCCGGCCGATGGCAGCAATCTGGGCGCGCTGATCGAACTGTTCGACAATGCCTGGGTCGAGCCGCACATGTTCCAGCCGTTCCTGTCCGAGATCAGCGAGGGCGACAAGCGCATCGTGCTGGTCGATGGCGAAATCGCCGGGGCGATCAACCGCCGCCCGGGCGAGGGCGAATTCCGCTCTAACCTGGCCGCTGGCGGCT
>JAYSCF010000264.1:0-2194 GCA_041915005.1 Novosphingobium sp. | reverse complement strand
CCAGCGAACTGCTCGACTGGCTCAAGCTGCTGCTCAACGAAGACATGCCGCTCGACGTGCTGCAGCAAAAGGATCCGACCAAGGCGATCCCGCCGCTGCACGGCGCGCTGCTCAAGAACGAGCAGGATGTCATGCTGTTCGAACGCCTCGCCTTCATGGCGCGGCGCCAGAACTGATCCCGCACCAGATGAAACGCCCCTCCTCCGCAGAGGAGGGGTTTTCAAAGGGCGATCAGTCTTGCGGCTTCAGGCTTTCCATCGGCACTTCGGCGTACATCTGCTTGACCGCCGGGCGCGCGGCGATCTGTTCGATCCAGCGCAGCAGGTGGGGCGTGTCGCTCGCGTTGACCAGTTCGGAGAACCCGAACTGCATCCCGCCCGCGATCGCGTAGTTGCAGATGTCGGCCAGGCTGTACATTCCGCCCGCCAGCCATTCGTTGTTGGCGAGATGATCGTCGAGCCGGCGGACCGAAACCGCGATCTTGCGCATTTCCTCGTCGAGCAGATCCTGCGGGAAGCCATCGCGTGCGCGGCGCCATTTGACCTGCTGTTCGGGAATGGGAATGGCCTTGACGCGTTCTTCGAACTCTTCCGCCGAAATTGCCTTGGCCATCTGGCTGACCATGCGCGACCAGCCGATGGTCGACACGCACCAGCAGAAGTATTCATCGACCCACTTGGTCCAGACGCGCATCTGGGCCCGGCCATAGCTGTCATCGGGGCGCAGCTTCACGGCGGTGGGATATTCGTCTTCCAGGTATTCGCAGATCACGGTGGATTCGGTGATCACCTTGTCGCCATCGACCAGCGCGGGCACCTGCCCATTGGGGTTGATCGCCTTGAACCAGTCGCTGTGGTGTTCGAAGGTGGCAGGATTCAGGCGGTGACCTTCAAAGGGCAGACCCTTTTCATAAAGTGTGAGCAAGGGCTTGAGCGAGTTGGCACCGGGTCCGAAACTGTAAAGCTTGAGCATTTTCGCAGCATCCTCTCTGTTTGCGCGCAGCCTATAGATTGTATGCATTACATACAAGTCTTGGAACAGGCGGCATGACAAACACCGCCCCCCTCGCGCTTGCCCACACCCGCTTTGCGACGATCCGCGCACAGCTTGAGGCGTTCACGCCCCGGCCCGGATGGCGATCGTGGAGCTATGAATTCCTGTTGTTCGGTTTCAAGCAAGGTTGGGCCTGCCTGTTCGGCGCCCTGCTGCTTGCGCTGCTGCTGGCAACCCGGCTGTTCTATCCGGCCGACGCCGCGCTGGCGCGGTATGATTTCCTGACCATCGCCGCCGTTGCCATCCAGCTGACCATGCTCGCCCTGCGGCTCGAAACGCTGGCAGAGGCGCGGGTTATCCTCGTGTTCCACGCGATTGGCACGGTGATGGAACTGTTCAAGACCCAGGCCGGATCGTGGCACTATCCCGAGGCCAACCTGCTGCGGATTGGCGGCGTGCCGCTGTTCTCTGGCTTCATGTATGCCGCGGTCGGGAGCTATATCGCGCGGGTCTGGCGGATCTTCGAATTCCGGTTCTCAGCCTACCCAAGCCCGGTTCCAGCAGCAGCACTGGCCGCCGCGATCTATGTGAACTTCTTTGCCCACCACTGGCTGCCCGATCTCCGTTACGCGCTGTTTGCGGGACTTGCGCTGCTGTTTGCGCGCACCCGCGTGTGGTTTCGCGTCTGGCGGGCCGATCGCTGGATGCCGCTGATGCTGGGCTGGCTGCTGGTGGCGCTGTTCATCTGGTTTGCCGAAAACATCGCGACGTTCTCGCACGCGTGGCTCTATCCTTCACAGGCCGATGGCTGGGCGATGGTTGCGCCATCCAAGCTGGGCGCGTGGTATTTGCTGATGTATATCTCGTTCATTCTCGTGGCGGCTCAGCACAAGCCGCAGGAAAAGGCCTGACAGGATGTTCTTCAACTTCGTCGACGAATTGCGCGCCGCAGGGATCAAGGCCAGCTTCAAGGAGCACCTCGTGCTGCTTGAAGCGCTCGACAAGGAGGTGATCGAGCAGACGCCCGAGGCGTTCTACTACCTCAGCCGCGCAACCTTCGTGAAGGATGAAAGCCTGCTCGACCGGTTCGACCAGGTGTTCAACAAGGTCTTCAAGGGGCTGCTCACCGACTATGGCCAGAACCCGGTCGACATTCCCGAGGACTGGCTGAAGGCCGTCGCGGAGAAATTCCTCACGCCCG
>JAYSCF010000263.1:0-2212 GCA_041915005.1 Novosphingobium sp. | reverse complement strand
GCCGCCCGGTGCGAGCCAGCATCTGGGCGCGGGCTTCCTTGCCGATCACGCTCTGGAAATCGCGAACCAGCTCGGGATAGGGGTGGGGGCCGGCAGCCGTGCCGATGATGTAGAAGGTGTCATGCACGTTGGCGACCCAATCGCGCAGCGCCTCGTTCATCGCGTCCTTCAGCGTGCCCGCACCCGCGGTGACCGGGCGCACTTCGGCGCCAAGCAGCTTCATGCGGAACACGTTGGGGGCCTGGCGGGCAACGTCGGTCGCGCCCATGAACACCGTGCAGGGCAGGCCAAACCGCGCACAGACCGTGGCAGTTGCCACGCCGTGCTGGCCAGCGCCGGTCTCCGCGATGATCCGGGTCTTGCCCATGCGGATCGCCAGCAGGATCTGACCGATGCAATTGTTGATCTTGTGCGCACCGGTGTGATTCAGTTCGTCGCGCTTGAACCAGACCTGGGCGCCGCCAAGGTGCTCGGTCAGACGCGGCGCGAAATAAAGCGGGCTGGGCCGGCCGACATAATGTTCGAGCAGATCGTCGAACTCTGCCTGGAAGGCGGGATCAGCCTTGGCCTTGTTGTACTCGCGTTCGAGATCAAGGATCAGCGGCATCAGCGTTTCGGCCACATAGCGGCCACCGAACTGGCCGAAATGGCCGCGTTCGTCAGGCTGGGCGCGATACGAATTGGCGTTTTGCGGTGCGGTCATGATGCCGCAGCGCTTGGCAGATCGCCCCTGCGAAGTCCAGTGATTCAGCGGGTTTGTGCCAGTGAATCTGTTACAAACATTTCATGAAAATGAACAAATATGTTGCAAATATGCAACCATAATATTTGTTGCTGTAATTTATGAATAGATGGTTCATCGCAGCGACAGTTCGCGGTTCCTAGGTGCTCGTTCGTCCCTTGCGAGGGGCTGAATGATCAAGGAGTTTGAATATGCGTAAGGTTCTTCTGCCGCTGCTGGCTTCGCTGGCAATCGCGAGCCCGGCCCTGGCCAACGAAACCCGCGTCGAAGCGCGCGGCGGTGCGACGTGGTCCAATGGTACGACCGAAGACACCTGGGGCATGGCCGCCGGTTATGACTTCGACCTGACCCCGGGCACCTTCGCCGGCGTGGAAGTGTCGGGCGACAAGATCGGCACCAGCGGGACCAAGGTCGCCTGGGGCTTCACCGGCCGCGCGGGGATCAAGGCGACGCCGAATACCAAGCTCTATGCTGCCGCTGGCTACACCACCGAACCGTGCGACCTGTGTGAACATTCCTGGAATGCGGGTGCGGGAATTGAGCAGGGTATCGGTAACAATTTCTACGTGAAGGGCGAATATCGCCACCAGTTCGTCGGCAATGCGGTTCCGGATTCGGACGCCCTGCTTGCAGGTGTCGGCATCAAGTTCTGACGCAAGTCGGAAACAACCCACCGAGAGAGGGGCGGTCCGGAAACGGGCCGCCTCTTTTTCGTCAGGCGCTGCGTGCGGCGGCGCAAAAGGCGGCGATCTTGTCGGTGTCCTTGACCCCCGGCGCGGATTCGACCCCCGATGCGGTATCGACCAGCGGGGCGCCGGTCAGCCGTGCGGCTTCGGCGACATTGGCGGGATTAAGGCCGCCGGCGAGGGCCCACGGGCACGGCGCCTGCCATGCGGAAAGCAGGGTCCAGTCAAACGACAGGCCCGATCCGCCCGGCAGCGCGCCCTTGGGCGTCTTGGCATCGAACAGCACCAGATCGACCGTTCCAAGATAGGCCTCGGCCCGGCGCACGTCTTCGCGGGTGGCGACCGGCAGGGCTTTCCACACTGGCAAGCCAAACCGGGCGCGGACCTGCGCGGCGCGTTCGGGGCTTTCCTCGCCGTGGAGCTGCACGGCATCAAGCTGGGCGGCAGCAATCGCCTCGGCAATCGCGGCATCATCGGCATCGAGGAACAGCCCGACCCGGTTGATCCGCCCGGCGGCCCGCGCGCCCAGCGCGGCGGCATCGCCAAGCGGCAGGTGGCGCGGGCTACGGGCGATGAAGTTGAAGCCCACGTGATCGGCCCGCGCGGCGATCACGGCATCGAGCGCCTCGGCCGTGATCACGCCGCAGATCTTGATCGTGGGGGCGGGCATGGGGGTTAGAGCGTGGCCTCGATCGCGCGGGCGGCGGCAACCGGGTCTTCGGCGCGGCTGATCGGGCGGCCGATCACCAGCACGCTGGCCCCGGCATCGCGCGCGGCGCGCGGG
>JAYSCF010000262.1:0-2280 GCA_041915005.1 Novosphingobium sp. | reverse complement strand
GCCGCGCCCGATCAGCGGATCGACCTTGCCGGCCTTGGCCTTCTCGTTGAGGTTGACGCAGAACTGGTCGAGTGCCGAATCCTTCTTGCCGTCCTTGGCGGCGGCCTTGTCTTCGCTCGGGGCGGGTTCGGCTTCGGCGCCCTTGGGGCTGCGCTCCTCGACCCGCTTGCCGCCCTTGCCGATGCCGTGGCTGATGAAGCTCACCGCGTCGAGCCGGCTCATGTCCTGTTGCTGGAGGAAATAGACCGCGTAGCTGTCACGCTCGGAAAACAGGGCGACCAGCACGTTGGCGCCGGTGACCGTGTCCTTGCCCGATGACTGCACGTGCAGGATCGCGCGCTGGATCACGCGCTGGAAGCCCGCGGTGGGCGCGGGGTCGCCCTTTTCCTGGGTCTTGAGGCTCTGGTATTCCTGATCGAGATACTGGCGCACCACATCGCCAAGTTCGCCCATGTCGACCCCGCAGGCCTGCATCACCTGGGCGGCATCCGGATCGTCGATCAGCGCCAGCAGCAGGTGTTCGAGCGTGGCATATTCATGGCTGCGCTCCGACGCATTGGCGAGGGCGGCGTGCAGCGTCTTTTCGAGGCTCTGGGCGAAACTGGGCATCTAGCGGGCTTTCACTGACAGGAGCGAGGGCACTGGCGGGAGCGCGGCCCCCGCTGCAACAACATATGAACCGGCAATCTTAACCGGGCCTATATGGGGCGCCCCGTTGCAAATCACAGGGGGGCAAATCACCGGCGACACCACCATCGAGGCTGCGGCGCCGATCACCCCTCGCCCCTTGGGCGGAATAGCGCATCGGCCGCGGCGCGGTGGGCGCTGGCCTTGTCGCGGTGGGCCTTTACCCGGGCAATTTCGGCCTCGCACAGCGCAATGCGCAGGGCCAGTTCGTCCTGCGAGAGCGAATCGAGGCTTTCCTTGGCGAGGGCACTGGCGGCATCGCCGGTTGCGCGGGGCAGATCGTCGTCCATTACCCGCGCAGGATCGGACGGCGCGCTCTTGCTGTCAACCGATCCTGCGGCTAGGGCTGTGGGGCGTGCCCTTGCTGCCACAGGATTGATAAATGACGGAATTCATTCCGGAAACCATGACCGCCATGGGATTCGATGCACCGGGATCACCCGATGTTTTCCGTCCTGAAATTCTCCCGGTTCCGCACCCCGGGGCGGGACAGGTGCTGATCCGGGTGGCCTATGCCGGGGTCAATCGCCCCGACGTGGCCCAGCGCCAGGGGTTCTATCCGCCGCCGCCGGGCGCCTCGCCGATCCCCGGGCTCGAAGTGGCCGGGGTGATCGTGGCCCTGGGGGACGGAGTTGGTCCCGAACTGCTTGGCCAGCCGGTCTGCGCGCTGGTCACGGGCGGGGGCTATGCCGAATACTGCCTGGCGGTGGCGGGCCATTGCCTGCCGGTGCCCCACGGCCTGCCGCTGGATCAGGCCGCGGCCCTGCCCGAAACCCTGTTCACCGTCTGGCACAACGTGTTTGAGCGCGGCTGGGCGCGCGATGGCGAAACCATCCTGGTCCACGGCGGCACCAGCGGGATCGGATCGATGGCGATCATGCTGGGCAAGCTGTTTGGGCTCACCGTGATCGTCACCTGCGGCGGGGCGGACAAATGCGCCGCTGCTCTGGCGATCGGGGCCGATCACGCGATTGACTACAAGGCCAGCGATTTCGTGGCCGAAGTGGCGCGGATCACCGACGGCAAGGGGGTTGAACTGGTGCTCGACATGGTCGCGGGCGATTACGTGCCGCGCAACATGAAGTGCCTTGCGGTCGATGGTCGGCACGTGACCATCGCGGTCCAGGGCGGGGTGAAGGCCGAAATCAGCATGGTCGACGTGCTGGTTCGCCGCCTGACCCTGACCGGTTCGACGCTGCGGCCGCGCAGCGCCGAATTCAAGACCCTGCTGGCCGAGGAAATCGCCCGCAATGCCTGGCCACTGGTCGAGGAGGGGCAGCTGCGCCCGGTGATGGACCGCGCCTTCCCGCTGGCCGAGGTGGCCGCCGCCCACGCGCGGATGGAAGCGGGCAGCCACATCGGCAAGATCGTCCTCGCGGTGGGATGAATCCTTGCCCTGCGCAGGGGTTTGTCCTATATCCCCCGGCGAACGGCCGCTCCGCAAGGGGCGGCCCTATCTATTTCTGACGGAGAATCCGCTTCTCCTCGCCGGAGTTTTTGGCCGTGACCCAACCCACCCCGCTGATGCCGCATGCCACTGCTTCGTGGCTGGTCGACAACACCGCGCTGACCTTTGAACAGATCGCCGAATTC
>JAYSCF010000261.1:0-2341 GCA_041915005.1 Novosphingobium sp. | reverse complement strand
ACGTCGATCCGGGCACGATGAGCCCCTATCAGCACGGCGAGGTCTTCGTGACCGATGACGGGGCCGAAACCGACCTTGATCTGGGCCATTACGAGCGCTTTACCGGCGTCTCCGCGCGCCAGGCCGACAACATCACCTCGGGCCGGATCTACCGCGACATCATCGCCAAGGAACGCCGTGGTGATTATCTGGGCGCGACTGTGCAGGTCATTCCGCACGTCACCGACGCGATCAAGCAATTTGCCCAGGACGATACCGACGATCTCGATTTCGTGCTGTGCGAAATCGGCGGCACGGTGGGCGATATCGAAGGCCTGCCGTTCATCGAGGCACTGCGCCAGCTCCACAACGAGCTTGATCGTGACCGGACCTGCTTTGTCCACGTCACGCTGGTTCCCTATATCGCCGCTGCCGGTGAGCTGAAGACCAAGCCGACCCAGCACAGCGTGCGCGAACTCACTGGGCTTGGCATCCAGCCCGATATCCTGCTGTGCCGCTGCGAAAAGCCGCTGCCCGAAAACGAGCGCGCCAAGATCGCGTTGTTCTGCAACGTGCGCAAGGAAGCCGTGATCCCCGCGCTTGACGCGTCGAGCATCTATTCCGTGCCGCTGCAGTATCACGCCGAAGGGCTCGACAGCGAAGTGCTGCATCATTTCCGGATGAGCGCGCCGCTGCCCGATCTGGCCCGCTGGGACGATATCGTTGACCGCTACCAGAACCCCGAAGGCGAAGTGACCATCGGTGTGGTTGGCAAGTATGTCGGCCTGCCCGATGCCTACAAGTCGCTCAACGAAGCGCTGGTGCATGGCGGCATGGCCAACCGGGTCCGGGTCAACATCAAGTGGATCGATGCCGAACTGTTCGAGCAGGGCGATGATGCGATCGTCAGCCAGCTTGAGCCGATGCATGGCATTCTGGTGCCCGGCGGCTTTGGCGTGCGCGGCACCGAAGGCAAGATTGCCTCGGTGCGCTTTGCACGCGAACGCAAGGTGCCGTTCTTCGGGATCTGCCTGGGCATGCAGATGGCCTGCGTCGAAGGCGCCCGCAACACCGCCGGGATCGCCGAGGCAGGGTCAACCGAATTTGGCGCGACCAGCGAACCGGTTGTCGGCATCATCACCGAATGGATGAGCAGCGAAGGCTTGCAGACGCGCGGCGCCGATACCGATCTTGGCGGCACGATGCGGCTGGGCGCCTATGAAGCCAAGCTGGCGCAAGGCAGCAAGGTTTCCGCGATCTATGGTGGTGTAACCGCGATCAGCGAACGCCACCGCCATCGCTACGAAGTCAACGGTGCCTATCGTGAGCGGCTTGAAGCCGGCGGGCTGCTGTTCTCGGGCATGTCGCCCGATGGGCTGCTCCCCGAAATCGTCGAGCGGCCGGACCACCCGTGGTTCGTCGGCGTGCAGTTCCACCCGGAACTCAAGAGCCGCCCGTTCGATCCGCACCCGCTGTTCTCGGGCTTCATCGCCGCAGCGCTGGCCCAGTCGCGCCTGGTCTGACACCGGACCAGCCCGCGCGCCGCGGCGAGGTTGGCCGGGGCAGGGCTCTGCATACGTAAACTTTGCTCCGGCGATAACGATTCGCATTTACATCTTGCGCAGCCTTGATCATAACTTGCGCAAGTCGAGCGGGGTCAATCCGCGCGGCGGAAGGGGTTTGTAACCCTTTCTGTTGTGAATTGATTCCCCGGCAAAGCATTATAAATCTTCGCTCAAGGGCCGAAACGCCCTGACCGAGATTCGATCTTGGCGTGTGCTGATCATCTTCTGCGACCTGGATGATTTTGCCACGACAGGCGGTGCGAAAGCGCCGAGGGGGCGGAGCCTGATGGCCCCGCCCCCATTAATTTTCAGCGATTGAAACGCAGGCGTGGATGTCAGGCGACGGCGCTGTCCTGATCGCTATCGGCGTCCTTGACCACGCTCAGCGTGCGCTGGCTGCCGACCGGGATCTTCTTGGGCTTCATCGCTTCGGGCACTTCGCGCACCAGGTCGATCGTCAGCAACCCGTCTTCAAGGTTGGCGCCATCAACCCGCACGTAATCGGCCAGTTCGAAACGGCGTTCGAACCCGCGCTGCGCAATGCCAACATGCAGGAATTGACCGGCGGGGGTTTCCTCGCCCTTCTTGGCCTGGATGACGAGCAGGTTCTGCTGCGCCACGATATCGATATCGCCCGGCTTGAAGCCCGCGACGGCCAGCGTGATGCGATACGAATCCTCGCCGCGGCGTTCGATGTTGAACGGGGGGTAATTGTCGCCGCTGTTGAAGCGCCCCTGGTTTTCCAGAAGGTCGAACAGGCGGTCAAACCCGACCATGGTGCGGCGATAGGGGGTAAA
>JAYSCF010000260.1:0-2445 GCA_041915005.1 Novosphingobium sp. | reverse complement strand
TTTCGCTCTCGCTCGGGCAATCGCATTCCAAGCCCGATAGCTGGCGCGATCTGCTGGGCATGATCGATCAGGCCAATGCCGAAGGGCTGGAGATCAAGGCCCAGGTTGCGCCGCGCCCGATTGGCCTGTTGCTGGGCCTCCAGGCCAGCGCCAGCCCGTTTTCGCACCTGCCCAGCTACCAGCGGATTTCCGCGCTGCCGTTCGACCAGCGCCTGGCCGCGATGCGCGACGGCGCGTTCCGCGCGCAGTTGCTGCTCGAGGCCGATGGCGGCGGCGAGGCCGAAAAGAACCAGGTGCTTACCGCCACGCGGGTGCTGACCAATTACGGGATGATCTTCCCGCTGGGCGATCCGCCGAACTATGAACCGGCCGAGGAAACCTCGCTGGCCCGCCAGGCCGCACGCGAAGGGCGCAGCGCCAACGAACTGGCCTATGACCTGATGGTGGCCAATGATGGGCGCGATTTCATGCTGCTGCCCTTTGCCAACTATGCCCATTTCAACCTCGACGACACCGGCGAGATGCTGGGGGCCACGAACACCCTGATGGGGCTGGGCGATGGCGGGGCGCACGTCGGGCTGATTTCGGACGGCAGCTTCCCCACCTATCTCCTGTCGCACTGGGGCCGGGACCGCGCGCATGGGCGGATCGATCTTGCCACGCTGGTGAAGCGCCAGACCGCCGACAATGCCCGCGCGATGGGCCTGCTCGATCGCGGGCTGCTGGCCGCCGGAATGCGTGCCGACATCAACGTGATCGATTTTGACAAGCTGGCCTGCCACCGCCCCGAAATGGCCTATGACCTGCCGGCGGGCGGCAAGCGCCTGCTTCAGCGTGCCAGCGGTTATCGCCACACCATGGTCGCGGGCCAGGTGACTTACCGCGATGGTGCGGCAACCGGGGCGCTGCCCGGCCGGCTGGTGCGCGGTTCGCAAGCCGCGCCCGCGGCCTGATCGGGGAGGGGCGGATGACCTTCGTTCCGCGCAAGCTTGAAACCCACGTCAACTGGCGCGCCGATGACGTGCAGGATCCCGATGCCTGGACGCTCTATCTGGATGCGGCCGACCAGCGTGAACTCGATGCCGCGCTGCGCCATGCCCAGGCCCATTCGACCAACCTGATGGATATCACCCGCGCGCATTTCCCGCTCGACCGGTTGGTGCCCAAGCTCGCCGCGATCGAGCGCGAGTTGATCGACGGGCGCGGCTTCCAGCGGATTTCGCGGCTCGATACGGCGCGCTACAGCGATGATGAACTGACCATGCTCTATTGGGGCATCGGGATGCATCTCGGCAATCCGTGGCCGCAGAACAAGTATGGCCACGTGATGGGAGACGTGACCGATCAGGGCAAGAGCCCCGACGATCCCACTGCGCGCGGCAACGAACTGGGGCTGATCGCGCTGTCCTATCACACCGACGGTTCTGACCTGGTGGGGCTGATGTGCCTGCGCCCGGCCAAGCGTGGGGGGCTGTCCTGCGTGGCCAACATGGTGGCGATCTACAACGAGCTGGTCGAAGCGCGGCCCGATCTTGTCGCGGCGCTTTATGAAGAACTGCCGTGGGATTTCCGGGGCGAGGAGCGACCCGGAGCCGCGCCCTATTACATCCGCCCGGTGTTCACCGAACACGCTGGCCGATTGTTCTGCCGCTATGTCCCCAGCTACATCAAGTCATCGCAGCGCCACGCCGATGCCCCGCGCCTTTCGCCGCTGGCCATCGAGGCGCTCGATGCGATCATGGACATGGCCAACCGGCCCGAGTTCAACGTCTACATGGACCTGGCGCCGGGCGAGATGCAGTTCATCAACAACTACCACGTGCTGCACGGTCGCAGCGATTACGAGGATGACGTCGCCCACGGGATCAAGCGCCACCTCAAGCGGCTGTGGCTGTCGACCCGCTATCTGGCCGATCGTCCGCGCGGGTTTGAAGCCCAGGTCCATTCGCACTGGGAAGAAAACCGCTCGGTCAGCACGATCCAGGCGCTCTGAGCCAGGCGTACTGGGCCAGGCGTGCCGGGCCGGGGCTAGTTCGTTTCGCGCGCCAGCCGCTGGGTCAGCTGGGCGATTTCATCGGGTTCGAGAATCCAGGTCCGGGTCTGGCGCCCCACGCGGTGGACCGGCTGGGTCAGCACGATCCGCGCATTGTCGCGCGCGTGCGGTTTGTAGAGCCCGAAATGGAGCGCGCATTCGCGGATCGTGGCAATGATCGGCACCCGTCCTTCGAGGTCGATCATCGTCGCGGCCTGATCCCACGGGATCGCGCACAGATGCACATCGGCGATCATGCCTTGTACAGCCCGTCGAGCCGCGCGCCGTAGCGCTCTTTCAGCTTGTGGCGGCGGATCTTGAGGCTGGGGGTCATTTCCTCGTTCTCGATCGAGAAGGCCTCGTCGGCGAAAGCGAACTGGCGGACCTTTTCGATGACCGACAGGTCCTGGTTG
>JAYSCF010000259.1:0-2447 GCA_041915005.1 Novosphingobium sp. | reverse complement strand
CGCCCAGGTTGCCCATGCCGAGGATCGCGGTGCCGTTGGAAATCACCGCCACCAGATTGCCGCGCGCGGTATAGTCATAGGCGGTCGCCGGATCGTCCGCGATTGCCTGCACCGGCACGGCCACGCCCGGCGAATAGGCAAGGCTCAAATCGCGCTGGGTCGCCATCGGCTTGGAGGCGATGATCTCGATCTTACCGGGGCGAATGGTCTTGTGGTAGAACAGGGCCTCGCGTTCGGTGAAGCGGACGTTGCTTTCTTCGCGGGTGTTATCGTCGGACAAGGGGGCAATCTCCTGAATTGGCCCTGCCCTAACGGAAGCAGGGCCTACGCGATAGGGGAAAGCTTCGATGGCAAGGCTCCCGAATCGTCGATGGACGCGCTAGTCCGTGGTGATGCACGGCAAGTCCCCGACCGAAAGCGTCACCCCGATGATGGCGCAATACCTCGCGCTCAAGGCCGAGGCTGGCGATTGCCTGCTGTTCTACCGCATGGGCGATTTCTTCGAGCTGTTCTTCGACGATGCGCGCCAGGCGGCGCAGATCCTCGACATCGCGCTCACCAGCCGGGGCGAACACATGGGCGTGCCGATCCCGATGTGCGGGGTGCCGGTCCATTCGGCAGAGGGATACCTCGCCCGGCTGATCAAGGGCGGTTGCCGGGTGGCGATCGCCGAGCAGGTTGAAACCCCCGAACAGGCCAAGAAGCGCGGCGGATCCAAGGCGCTGGTGGCGCGTGATATCGTGCGCTTTGTCACGGCGGGCACGCTCACCGAGGAAGCCCTGCTCGAACCGCGCCGCGCCAATGTGCTGGCCGCGGTCTGCGAGGTGCGCGGGACCATCGGGATTGCCGCCTGCGACATTTCGACCGGGCGGATGGAACTGGAAGAATGCGCCGCCGACCGGCTGGGCGCGGCGCTGGCCCGGCTTGGGGCGAGCGAAGTGGTCGCACCCGAAGGCTGGGACATGGCGCCCCACGATGCCATTGCGCGCACGCCCCGCGATTTTTCGAGCGATGGCGGCGAGGTTCGGCTCAAGACCGTCCACGGGGTTGCCACGCTCGATGGGTTTGGCGTGTTCGGCCGGGCGATGCTGGCCGCGGCTGGCGGGCTGATCGGCTATCTCGATCATGTCGGGCGCGGCAACCTGCCGCTGCTCCTGCCCCCGGTGGCGCGCGCCGGGGATGCGCATCTGGCGATGGACGAGGCGACCCGCGCGAGCCTTGAAATCCTGGTGTCCAGCCAGGGTAGCCGGCGTGGCAGCCTGGTCGAGGCGCTCGATCGCTGCGTCACCGGGGCGGGCGCGCGGCACTTGGCCGACGATCTTTCCGCGCCGCTGACCAATGCCGGGCAGATCGAGGCGCGGCTCGAACTGGTGGCCTGGCTCCACGGCGATCCACTGCTGCGCGGCGATCTGCGTGCGGTCCTGCGCGGGGCGCCCGATCTGGGGCGCGCGCTGGGCCGGGTGGTGGCCGGGCGCGGATCCCCGCGCGATCTGGGCCAGCTGCGCGATGGCTTGACCGAGGCGCGGCGGCTCCATGATCAGCTGGCCTTGCGCGGCGATCGCCCGGCGCTGCTCGATGCGCTGCTGCCCGATCTGGCCGGCCACGGCGCATTGACCGATCTCTACACCCGCGCGCTGGTCCCCGCCCCGCCGACCGAACGCGCCCAGGGTGGGTTCATCGCCGAGGGCTATGACGCCGCGCTCGATGAACTGCGCCGGGTTTCGGGCGATGCCCGCCGCGCGATTGCCGTGCTGGAAGCGAAATACCGCGACCAGACCGGGATCGCCGCGCTCAAGATCCGGCACAACGGCGTGCTGGGCTATTTCATCGAGGTTCCCGCTGGCCGCGCCGATGCGCTGATGGCGCCCGACAGCGGCTTTGCCCACCGTCAGACCATGGCCGGGGCGGTGCGCTTCAACGCGGTGGCCCTGCATGAGGAGGCGAGCCGCATCGCTGAAGCGGGCGGCCACGCGCTGGCCGCCGAGGAAGCCCATTTCGAGGAACTGGTGGCGATCGCCGTTGCCGCCCGCCATGCGATTGCTGCCACGGCGGCGGCGCTCGCCCGGATCGACGTTTCCGCCGGGCAGGCCGAACGCGCCGCCGAAGGCGGCTGGAGCAGGCCCACGATTGCCGAGGATGCCCGACTCGAGATCGTCGGCGGGCGCCACCCGGTGGTCGAAGCCGCGCTCGCCGCCAAGGGCGAACGCTTTGTCGCCAACGATTGCACGCTGTCGCCCCAGGACCGGCTGTGGCTGGTCGGCGGCCCCAACATGGGCGGCAAGTCGACCTTCCTGCGCCAGAACGCGCTGATCGTGCTGATCGCCCAGGCGGGCGGGTTCGTGCCGGCAACCAGCGCTGCGATCGGTCTGGTCGACCGCCTGTTCAGCCGGGTTGGTGCATCGGACAACCTCGCGCGCGGGCGTTCGACCTTCATGGTCGAAATGGTC
>JAYSCF010000258.1:0-2488 GCA_041915005.1 Novosphingobium sp. | reverse complement strand
GGAAATAGGTGAACTGGGTGACTTCCATCCCGTCGCACCACACTTCCCAGCCCAGACCCCAGGCGCCCAGCGTGGGGCTTTCCCAGTCGTCTTCGACAAAGCGGATGTCGTGCGCCAGCGGATCGATCCCGATCGCGGCAAGCGACTGGAGATAGAGTTCCTGCAGGTTCGCCGGGTTCGGCTTCAGGATCACCTGGTACTGGTAATAGTGCTGCAGCCGGTTGGGATTCTCGCCATAGCGGCCGTCGGTCGGGCGGCGGCTGGGCTGGACATAGGCGGCCTTCCACGGCTCGGGACCAAGCGCACGCAGCGTGGTCGCGGGGTGGAACGTGCCTGCCCCCATCCGCATGTCATAGGGTTGCAGGATGAGACAGCCCTGCGCGCTCCAGAACGAGTGGAGCCGCAGGATCATCTCCTGGAAGCAAAGGGGCGCATTTTCGCTCATGCGAGGCCTTTGGCCGATGGGCCCAAAGGGGTCAAGCACCGCTGCGGCCAACTCGTTCATCGACTGACAGGGATTGGCCCTTTAGGAAGGCGGCCATGACCTTTGCCTCGCGCCTGTTTGCCCCCGCGCTCGCATTTGCTGCGCTGCTCACCCCCACGGCCCTGTGGGCGCGCGATCAACAGCACCACCCCGCCCCACAACCGGTCGAGGTGGCGGCCGAAACCCGGATCGCCGCGCCCGCGCTGTGGAAGGTCGCGGACAAGGACACCACGATCTACCTGTTCGGCACAATCCACCTGCTGCCGCGCGGGATCGACTGGTATCACGGCCCCGTCGCCCAGGCCTTTTCCAGCGCCGATGAACTCGTCACCGAAATTCCCGATGGCGCCGAAGCCGAGGCCCCGGCACTGGTGATGCAGCACGGCATGCTGCCCAAGGGCGAAAGCCTGCGCGCGCTGATGACCGCCGAGGAACGCGCGCAATACGAAGCCGCGATGGCCGGGCTTGGCCTGCCTGCTGCGGCCTTTGACAGCTACAAGCCGTGGTATGCCGCCGTTGCGCTCGCCACGCTGCCACTGATGCGCGAAGGCTATGACCCCGCCCACGGGGTCGAGGCGGAGCTTTCAGCCCGCAACAAGGCACTGGGCCGCCCGCGCGCGGGGCTCGAAACCCTGGCCTTCCAGCTGTCGCTGTTCGACGATTTCCCCGCCGCCGTGCAGAAGCAATACCTGTTCGAGGTCATCGGCGCGCTGCCCGGACTGAAAGACGATATCGGTGCGATGATCGATGCCTGGGCCAGCGGCAATGCGCCCAAGCTTGCCGAACTGATGAATTCCGAAGAAGACAATCCGGCGATGAAGGAAGCCCTGATCGCCAGCCGCAACCGCACCTGGGCGGCCTGGATTCGCCAGCGGCTGGATCGCCCCGGCACCGTGTTCATCGCGGTTGGCGCGGGCCACCTTGGCGGGGACGGCAGCGTGCAGGACCAGCTGGCGAAGGCCGGCATCCGGAGCCAGCGTGTCCAATAAGGCTTCGCTTGCGCTGCTGCTCGCGCTGACCCTGGCCGCCTGCCAGCGCCCTGAACCCGTGCACCCCGCGCTGTGGCAGGTCGAAGGCCCGGGCGGACAGAAGGGCTGGCTGCTCGGCACGATCCACGCCCTGCCCGAACCGGTCGACTGGCGCTCGAAAGTGATCGACACCGCGCTGGCCCAGTCGGACCAGCTGGTGGTCGAAGTCGCCCGGATCGACGAGGCCCCGCCGGTCTTTGCCCGCCTCTCGCGCTCACCCGGCCTGCCGCCCTTGCGCGAACGGATTGCCCCTGCCTTGCGCGCCCGTTTCGATGCCGTTGTGCAGGGACATGGCCTTGCCGCCGCCGATCTCGATCCGCTGGAAACCTGGGCCGCCGCGCTGGTGATCCAGCAAGCCTTGACCCGCGATGACGGAACCAGTCCTGCAAACGGCATCGACCGCGCGATCGTCGCCGCCTACCCCGGGAAAGTGGCAGAATTCGAGGGCGCCGAGGCCCAGCTTGCGATCTTCGACCGCCTGGCCGAAACCGACCAGCGCGTGCTGCTCGAAAGCGTGCTGCGCGATGATGCCGCGCCAAAATCCGCCACCGACGCGATCACCCGCGGCTGGGCCAAGGGCGATCTTGGCCCGATTGCGGCCGAGACCGAACGCGGCTTTCTGGGCGACCCCGAACTGCGCGCGGCCCTGCTGGTGACGCGCAACCAGGCCTGGACCCAGCGGCTGACCGCGATGCTCGGCCAAGGCGCCCACCCCTTCGTGGCGGTAGGCGCCGCCCACATGGCCGGGCCGCAAGGGCTGCCCGCCCAGCTGGCCGCGCGCGGCTACAAGGTCACGCGGGTCCAGTAATTCCTTGCCATTTGGGCCAAGGCCCGGTAACGGCCCGCGCTTCCCGTCATGGTCATCCCTGGAGGCGTGACGGCGAACACTGGAACAAGAACACGTTTTCGAAAGGCAATGTTATGAGCGATACTCTGCACCTGCCGGCCGAGGCGCGCGAACGGGCTGGCAAGGGAG
>JAYSCF010000257.1:0-2489 GCA_041915005.1 Novosphingobium sp. | reverse complement strand
CGAAGTCCCGATGTTCGAGGTCTTTTCCAGCTTCATGATGCTGGAGCACCTCGGCGGGCAGACCTTCGATCCCCCCAATGCCCCGGTTGGCTATGCCCGGCAGGTCGATCCATACCGGCAGCCGTTCCCCACCCGCGACGGCGCGCTCAGCATCGTGATGTATACCCATGATGCGTGGGACCGCGTGTTTGCCGTGCTCGAAGATCCCGCATTCATCGCGCAGGAGCGCTTCAACGTGCCGGGCGGCCGTGCCACCCACCAGGATGAACTCTATCAGCACATCGCCGCGCTGACGCCGAACTTCACAACCGCCGAACTGGTGCGCCGCTGCCATGCTGCGCAGCTGCCCGCCCAGGCGGTGCAGGATCTGGGCGAAGTGCTCCACGATCCGCACCTCAATGCGGTCGGCTTTTTCCGGCGGCGCGAGCATCCCAGCGAAGGGGCCTATTTCGAACAGGCCCAGCCGGTGCGGTTTTCCGCTGGCATCCCGGATGAACTGACCATGCCGCCCCGGCTGGACGAGCAGGGCGCGCAGATCCGGGACGAACTGAAGAAGGGTTAGAGTCCCTTCAGCGCCGCGAACACCAGCGGGGCATGTTCCGGGCGGCAGACCAGCAGATCGGGCATGTAGGTGTCGCGCTGGTTATAGACCAGCGGGTTGCCGTCGATCCGGCTGACATGCAGCCCATGCGCCAGCGCCACGGCGGCGGGCGCGCAGCTGTCCCATTCGTATTGCCCGCCGGTGTGCAGGTAGATGTCGGCCTGGCCCAGCACCACGGCCATTGCCTTGGCCCCGGCGCTGCCCATCGGAATCAGTTCGGCATCGAGCGCGGCGGCAACGCCCATTGCCTCGGCAGCGGGGCGGGTGCGGCTGACCACCATGCGCAGGCGCTCGGGCGCAGGGGGGACCACGCCGGGCCGGTCCGAACGCAGCACCATATCGGCACCGGGCAGGGCGACCGCGCCCAGCACCGGCTTGCCATCAATGGCCAGCGCCACGTGAACCGCCCAGTCGGCGCGCTCCTCGCCATATTCGCGCGTGCCGTCGACCGGATCGACGATCCACACCCGCGATTGCGACAGGCGGTCGGCGCTGTCCTTTTCCTCTTCGGACAGCAGGCCATCCTCGGCCCGCGCCTCGCGCAGCGCCTCGACCAGGAAGCGGTTGGCCACCGCATCGCCGGCATTGCCCAGCGCCTTGCCGAAAAATACGCCCGATCCGCGCACTTCGATCAGCAGGCGGCCGGCCACTTCGGCCAGATGGGCGGCAAGTTCGGCGTCGGTCATGGCTGTCATCCTCAGATGTTCGCGGCTGGATCGTCGGGCGTGCGATCGACGCCCCACTCGACCGAGCTCCAGACCCGTTCGTGGAAATAGTAAAGCAGAACCTTGGTGATCACCTCGGTCGAGGCGATTGCGCCTGCGGCCTTGGCATTGCTGGTGAAGAACCAGCTGAGCAGGAACGTATCGATGCTGCCCAGCACGCGCCAGCTGACGCCCTTGATGAACGAGCGGCGGTGGGTTTCGTGGCCATTGAACAGGAACATGGCTCAGGCATCTCCCATGAGGCGATCGACCACCAGATCGGCGGCCTGTTCGGGCGTCAGCGCGGTGGTATCGATGCGGATTTCCGGATTGACCGGGGCTTCATAGGGGCTGTCGATCCCGGTGAAGTTCTTGAGCTCGCCAGACCGCGCCTTCTTGTAGAGGCCCTTCACATCGCGCGCCTCGGCTTCGGCCAGCGGGGTGTCGATGAACACCTCGATGAACTCGCCCTCGGGCAACATCGTGCGCACCATTTCGCGCTCGGCGCGGAACGGGCTGATGAAGGCGGTGAGCACGATCAGGCCCGCATCGGCCATCAGCTTGGCAACTTCGCCCACGCGGCGGATGTTTTCGATCCGGTCGGCCTCGGTAAAGCCAAGATCCTTGTTGAGCCCGTGGCGCACGTTATCGCCATCAAGCAGGAAGGTGTGCCGGTTCATCCGGTGCAGCTTCTTTTCAACCAGGTTGGCGATGGTCGATTTGCCGGCACCCGACAGCCCGGTGAACCACAGCACCGCAGGCTTCTGGTTCTTGAGGTAGGCGTGCTGATCGCGGCTGATATCAACCGCCTGCCAGTGGACGTTCTGCGCGCGGCGCAGGCTGAAGTGCAGCATCCCCGCGCCGACCGTGCGGTTGGTCAGCTTGTCGATCAGGATGAACCCGCCCAGCGTGCGGCTTTGGGTATAGGGTTCGAACACCAGCGGCTTGTCGGTGGTGACTTCGGCCACGCCGATCGCATTGAGATCGAGCGTCTTGGCCGCAAGGTGTTCCAGCGTGTTGATGTTGACGGTGTACTTGGGCGCGTGGACCGTGGCCGAAACGGTCTGGGTGCCCAGCTTGAGCCAGTATGAGCGGCCAACGTGGAGCGCCTCGTCGTCCATCCACACCACGGTCGCCTCGAACTGGTCGGCGGCCTGGGGCGGGGCATCGGCGGCGGCGATCAC
>JAYSCF010000256.1:0-2492 GCA_041915005.1 Novosphingobium sp. | reverse complement strand
CATGTGAATGCTGAAAGCCAGCGCGCAAAGCCCTGCATTCGTGCAGATATTGCTGGTCGCCTTTTCGCGCCGGATGTGCTGTTCACGGGTCGACAGGGTCAGCACGAAGCCGCGCCGCCCTTCGGCATCCACGGTCTGGCCGCACAGCCGCCCGGGCATCTGCCGCACGAACTTGTCGCGGCAACCGAACAGGCCAAGGTAGGGTCCACCAAACTGCAGGCCGACGCCGAGCGACTGGCCTTCGCCCACGACGATATCCGCGCCAAGGTGGCCCGGCGCTTCAATCAGGCCAAGCGCGACCGGCTCGGTCACCACCGTCACCAGCAGCGCGCCCGCGGCGTGGGCTGCCTCGGCAATCGCGGCGAGATCGGGAATCCGCCCGAGGATGTCGGGATATTGCACCACCACGCAGGCGGTTTCGCCATCGATCGCGGCGATCAGGGCGGCATCGTCGGGTTCGGCATCCAGCACCGGACGGCGTGCATCAAGCTGATCGCCGGTGAACTTCGCCATGGTCTGCGCGGTCGAGACATAGTGCGGATGCAGCCCGCCCGACAGCACCGCCTTGCGGCGCTTGGTCACGCGCCCGGCCATCGCGATCGCTTCCCAGCACGCGGTCGAGCCATCGTACATCGAGGCATTGGCCACATCGACCCCCAGCAGGCGCGCCACCTGGGTCTGGAATTCGAACAGCACCTGCAGCGTGCCTTGCGCGATTTCCGGCTGGTAGGGGGTATAGGCGGTGAGGAATTCGCCCCGCTGGATCAGGTGATCGACGCTGGCGGGAACGTGATGGCGATAGGCCCCTGCCCCGAGGAAGAACGGCACGGATCCCGCCGCCATGTTGCGCGCGGCAAGCGCGCCCATGTGGCGTTCGACCGCCATTTCGCTGGCGTGGCCGGGCAGGCCGGCAATCGGGCCGGCAAGGCGGGCCTCGGCGGGGACATCGACGAACAGGTCATCGACCGATCCGGCGCCGATCACGCCGAGCATATCGGTCCGTTCGGCCGGGGTCAGGGGCAGGTAACGCATCGCCCTTACAACCCCGCTACATAGGCATCGTAAGCCGCACGGTCCATCAGACCATCGAGTTCCGACGGATCGGACAGGGTCAGGCGGAACAGCCAGCCGCCAACCTCGGCATCGGTGTTGACCAGTTCAGGCTCATCCGCCAGCGCGGCATTGGCCTCGGTGACGGTGCCGCTGACGGGGGCATAGACATCCGAGGCGGCCTTGACGCTGTCGACCACGCAGGGGGCATCGCCCTTGCTGACGGCGGCGCCAGCTTCGGGCAGTTCGACAAAGGTGATGTCACCCAGCTGGCCCTGCGCATAGTCCGTGATCCCGACCGTGCCGACAGTGCCCTCGATCTCGATCCATTCGTGGTCTTCGGTGAAATAGCGCGACATGGGGATACTCCTCAGCGGTGATAGCGGTGGGGGACAAAGGGCATGGCGACGACGCGGGCCGGCAGGCGGCGGCCGCGCACGTCGATTTCCAGCGCGGTGCCGGGCACGGCGAGCGCGGTTTCGACATAGGCCATGGCGATCGGGTGACCGAGGCTGGGCGAAAACCCGCCAGAGGTCAGCACGCCGACCGGCGTGTCGCCCTGGAACACCTGCGCACCTTCGCGCGCGGCCTGCCGGCCTTCCAGCGCCAGCCCGACCCGGCGGCGCGGCGCGCCCGCGGCCAGTTCAGCGAGCACCCGCGCGGCGCCGGGAAAGCCGCCTTCGGCGCGGCGGCGCTTGTTGATCGCAAAGGCGAGATCGGCCTCGACCGGGCTGGTTTCGGGGGACAGGTCGTGGCCATAGAGCGGCAGCCCGGCTTCAAGCCGCAGCGAATCGCGCGCGCCCAGGCCGATGGGTCGCACTTCGCTCTGGGCGCAGAGTGCCTCTGTCACGGCCTGCGCCGCTGCAGCGGGAATCGCGATCTCGAACCCGTCCTCGCCGGTATAGCCCGAGCGGCTGATCCAGGCTTCGACCCCGGCCAGCATGAACCGCCCACCCTTCATGAAGGTCAGCGCGGACAACGGCCATTCGCCGCTCACCACGCGTTCGAGCGCGGCAAACGCCTTGGGGCCTTGCAGCGCCAGCAGGGCACTGTCTTCGAGATGGTTGAGCGTGACCGCATCGGGCAGCGCCTCGCGCAGATGGCCGATATCGTCCCACTTGGTTGCGCCGTTGACCACCAGGTAGAACCCTTCGCGCCACCGCGTGACCATCAGGTCATCCAGGATCCCGCCTTCGTCATCAAGCAGCAGCGAATAGCGCGGGCCATAGGGCTTGAGGCTGGCCAGATCGATCGGCAGCGCAGCTTCGAGCGCGGCTTCGACGCCCTCGCCCGAAATGAACAGCTGGCCCATGTGGCTGACATCGAACAGCCCGGCATTTTCGCGGGTCCAGTTGTGTTCGGCGATGATCCCGCCGCCTTCGCCGTCATACTGGACCGGCATCCAGTAGCCCGCGAATTCGACCATCCGGCCGCCGCGCGCG
>JAYSCF010000255.1:0-2498 GCA_041915005.1 Novosphingobium sp. | reverse complement strand
GGCTGTGGCCGACCCACAAGCTGCTGCCGTTCCACATGAAGCACCCGATCACCGGCAAGGAAATGGTGGCCGAACGCTGGCAGGGCGATATCGACCGCGAAAACGCGAAAGCGAAGGGTTGAATCGACTGCAAATCCGCGTCACCCCGGACTTGATCCGGGGTCCCGCTTTCCTGCGGGGCGCGGCTACCCAGCGGGACCCCGGACAAGTCCGGGGTGACGGAGTGAATTGATGGCCGACTATCCAAGCCTCTACATGATCATCGACGGCGAGCGCGTGGCGGGCGGAAGCCGCCGCACGCACGCCGTGGTCAATCCCGCAACCGGCGAGACGCTGGGAGAACTGCCGCTGGCAGACCCCGCCGACCTTGACCGGGCGCTGGACACGGCGAAGCGCGGCTTTGCCATCTGGCGCGATTCCACGCCCCAGCAGCGCGCCGCCGTGCTGCAGGGCGCGGCGCGCCTGATGGTCGAACGGCAGGAAGAGATCGCCCGCATCGCGACGATGGAACAGGGCAAGCCGCTGGCCGAAAGCCGCATCGAAGTGATGATGAACGTCGGCCTGTTCAACTTCTACGCTGGCGAAGTGCAGCGGCTTTACGGCCGCACGCTGGTTCGCCCGGCGGGGATGCGTTCCACCGTCACCCACGAACCGGTCGGCCCGGTCGCGGCCTTTGCGCCGTGGAACTTTCCGATCGGCAATCCCGGGCGCAAGCTGGGTGCGCCGATTGCGGCAGGCTGCTCGGTCATTCTCAAGAGCGCCGAAGAAGCCCCCGCCTCGGCGCTGGCGGTACTGCAATGTCTGCTTGATGCCGGCCTGCCCAAGGAAGTGGCCCAGGCCGTCTATGGCGTGCCCGATGAAGTGAGCCGCCACCTGCTGGGCAGCCCGATCATCCGCAAGCTGTCGTTCACCGGCTCGACCGTGATCGGCAAGCATCTGGCGCGGCTTGCCACCGAGAACATGCAGCGCACCACGATGGAACTGGGCGGCCACGGCCCGGTGCTGGTCTTTGCCGATAGCGATATCGAGCAGGTGCTGAACACCGCCGTCGGGCACAAGTATCGCAATGCCGGACAGGTCTGCGTCAGCCCGACCCGCTTCATCGTTGAAGAAAGCGTATTTCCCGCCTTCCGCGATGGCTTCATCGCCCGCGCCAAGGCGATCAAGCTGGGCAATGGCCTGGATGACGGCACCCAGATGGGCCCGATGGCCAATCCGCGCCGTCCCGAGGCGATCGACGCCCTGATCAAGGACGCGGTCGCGCGCGGGGCCAAGCTGGGCTGCGGCGGCGAACGCGTTGGCAACCAGGGCTTCTTCTATGCCCCTTCGGTGCTGTCCGAAGTGCCGCTTGATGCCCAGATCATAAACGAGGAGCCGTTTGGCCCGATCGCGCTGATCAATCCCTATGCGGATGAAGCGGCGATGATCGCTGAGGCGAACCGCCTGCCCTATGGTCTGGCCGCCTATGCCTGGACCCAGGATGCCAAGCGCCAGCAGCGCCTTGGCCGCCAGCTTGAAGCCGGGATGGTGGGGATCAACACCACGATGATCGGCGGCTCGGATTCACCGTTCGGCGGGGTCAAGTGGTCGGGCCATGGCAGCGAGGACGGGCCGGAAGGCGTGCTTGCCTGCATGGTCACCAAGGCCGTGCACGAAGGCTGATCGGGCCAATGCGCCGGCGTGATGTCAATACCGGGCTGGCGGCGGCACTTGCCGCCATGTCCGTGCCCGCAGCGGCAGCAAAAGCCGCAAGGGCCACCACAGGGGAGAAGACCATGACCCACGAACTCAAGACTGGCGGAGATCGCGGCTATCTGCGCATCGCCACCGAAGAAGCCTTCGCCACGCGCGAGCAGGTCGATGTGTTCCTGCGCATGGTCAAGGACGGCACCGCCGACAAGGGCATGGTCTCGCTCTGGGGCTTCTATGCCCAGTCGCCATCGGAACGCGCGACCCAGATCATGGACCGCCTGCTGGAACTGGGCCCGCAGCGCATCGCCCATATGGACGCGACCGGGATCGACAAGGCGATCCTCGCGCTGACCTCGCCGGGCGTGCAGCCGATGCTCGACGTGAACGAGGCCAAGGGCATCGCCAGCCGCGCCAACGATTACCTGGCCGAGTGCTGCGCCGCCTATCCCGATCGCTTCATCGGCATGACCGCGGTGGCCCCGCAGGATCCCGAATGGTCTGCCGCAGAAATCCGCCGCGGCGCGAAGGATCTTGGTTTCAAGGGCGTGCAGATCAACAGCCACACCCAGGGCCATTACCTGGATGAGCCGCAGTTCGATCCGATCTTCCGCGCGCTCGCCGATACTGGCCAGCCGCTCTACATCCATCCCGCCACCCTGCCCGATTCCATGATGGGCGGGATGATCGATGCCGGGCTCGATGGCGCGGTGTTCGGCTTTGGCATGGAAACCAGCTACCATCTGCTGCGCCTTGTCACGACCGGGATCTTCGATCGCTATCCGAACCTGCAGATCATGGCCGGGCAC
>JAYSCF010000254.1:0-2500 GCA_041915005.1 Novosphingobium sp. | reverse complement strand
CTGGTGATCCCGGTGCTCTATTCGGGCGGGACGGGGCAGGTCTACGAAACCCGCACCCCGTGGCAAAAGGCCTGGGCAACCTTCCGTGCCGGGACCAGCCCGATCGATTATGTCCGCCCGGCTGGTTCGGGCGGGGATTCGCTGCTGATCACCGCGGGGCAGCCCGGCCGCCGCAGCCGCGCCTGGTGGCGCGCGCTGCTGGATCAGTTTGGTGCGGCCGACGTGCTGATCCCCGAGGCGCGGCTGGAACGGCAGTGGCCCGGCGGGCCGGTGCGCGGCACCTTCACCGCGCGGTTTGGGCCGGACAACGCCTTCATCGAAAGCTTCACGCTGACCGCCAACGACGAGGCCGGGGTTCCCGCGATGCTCGACACGGCAGTGGCGCGGCTTGACCAGATCTATGCCAAGGCGCTGGCCGATGGGCTGCTCAAGCCCGATGCCACGCTCAACGTGCGCCCGCAGATCGATCCGGCGCTGGCCGCGCTGATCGCGCAGGGCCAGGCCGCCAATGCGGCGCCGGAACCGGGCGCAGCCCCCGCACCGACCGCCAGCGCCGCACCGGCAGCGCCGGTCGTGGTCAACACGTTCACCGTCCAGTTTGCCTCGCCCGATGCCGGCGCGGTTGATGCCGCGCTGGGCGCGGTGCGCGGCGCGCCGGGCGTGCAAGGCGCGGCCCCCACCAGCCTGGCCGTGGGCGGGACGTCGGTGATGCGCGTCAGCTATGCCGGCGAACTGGCCACTCTGGCCGAGGCGCTGCGCGCGCGCGGGTGGAAGGTGACCGTGGGCACCAACGCGCTGTCGATCCGGCACTGAGGGCAGCCATGTCGCAAATCGCGCTTCCCTTGGCGCCTGGCGGGGCCGGGGTGCCATCCCGGATCGTTGTGGGCAACGCCAACGAAGCGGCGCTGGGCGCGATGGCGGCGGCTGCCAGTTGGCCATTCCGCACCGCGATCCTGGCCGGGCCGCCACGATCGGGCAAATCGCTCGTGGCGCGCTGGTTTGTGGAGGGCGGGGCCGGAGTGGCGATCGACGATGCCGACCGCATCGACGAAACCGAACTGTTCCACCGCTGGAACCGCGCGCAGGAAAACGCCACGCCGCTGCTGCTGATCAGCGGCGCTGCCGGCGGCTGGAAAATCACGCTGCCGGATCTTGCTTCGCGGCTGGGGGCGGCGCTGCACCTTGAAATCGGTGCGCCCGACGATGCCATGCTGGGCGAACTGATTATGCTTCATGCCGAACTGCGCGGGTTGCCGCTGGGCGAGGATGCGGTTTCCTATCTTGTGCCCCGCGCCGAACGTTCCCATCTTGGGGCCGAGCGGCTGGTTGCCGCGATTGACCGACTGAGCCTTGAGCGCAAGCAGGGGCCGACCATGTCGATCTGGCGCGATGCGCTGGAAGAGACGATGGGGCCGCAGGAACCGCGCTTGCTTTAGCGCCCGGTGCATGGGACAATGAGGGTACGATGCCAGGACGCCTGTTCAGCTATGTAGACTCCATCGTGGCCCGCGATCCGGCGCCGCGTTCGCGCTGGGAAGTGTTGCTCTATCCGGGCGTCTGGGCGCTCGGCTTTCACAAGATCGCGCACCGTCTGTTCAAGGCCCGGCTCTATTTCCTGGCCCGGCTGGTCAACCATTTCAGCCGCTTCATGACCTCGATCGACATCCATCCGGGTGCGAGCATCGGCAAGAACTTCTTCATCGACCACGGTTTCGTGGTGATCGGGGAAACCGCCGAAATTGGCGACAATGTCACCATGTACCAGGGCTCCACCCTGGGCGGCACCAATCCCACCAGCGGGCAGGGCGGCAAGCGCCACCCGACGCTGGGCGATGGGGTGATCGTCAGTCTGGGCGCGGCGATCCTCGGGCCGCTCCAGATCGGGGCTGGCGCGCGGATCGGGGCTAATGCCGTGGTCACCAAAGACGTGCCTGAAGGGGCGACGATGGTGGGCATACCGGCCAAGCCGGTGCCGGTTGAAGTAAAGCCCGAAACCCGCGAATTCGTGCCCTATGGCACCCCGTGCACCGAACGCTTCGATCCTGCGACGCAGAAGCTGGAAATCCTCCAGTGCGAGATCGAGATCCTGCAGAAGCGGCTTGCCGAACTGGTGGAGGAACGCACCGCCAAGCCTGACGGCCACACCCCCAAGGGCAAGAAGACCGCTTGAGCGCGGTCGTCACTCCGTTTCCGCTCGGTTCGGGGCAGGCCGCCCAGGTCGGGTTTGACCGCGAAGAACTGACCCGCATCCTCGATCTCTACGGCCGGATGGTCGCTGCCGGGCAGTGGCGCGACTATGCGATGGATTTCGGCAAGGAAGCGGCCGTGTTCAGCGCCTATCGCCGCGCGGCCGAAAACCCCCAGGCACGGATCGAAAAGCGCCCTGCGCTGCGCGGCAAGCAGGGGATGTGGACCCTGTTTGGCGAGGCGGGCCAGGTGCTCAAGCGCGGGCACGAACTGGCCGGGGTGTTGTTCCCGGTCGAGCGGCGCTTGCTCAAAC
>JAYSCF010000253.1:0-2520 GCA_041915005.1 Novosphingobium sp. | reverse complement strand
AGTCGGTGCCCAAGCTCGACTTCCCGGGCGGCGCGCTGATCGGGTGCTCGGCCGGCTTCGTCAACGTGCCGCGCATCAAGGGCAGCCACACCGCGATGAAGAGCGGGATGCTGGCCGCCGAAGCCGCCGCTGCCGCGATCGCATTGGGCCGCGAGGCGGATTCGATGGGCGAATATGACGCCGCGGTGCGCGAAAGCTGGATCGCCAAGGAACTGAAGCTCGTCCAGAACGCCGAGCCGCTGGTCGCCAAGTGGGGCGGCGGGCTGGGCACGGTGCTGGCCGGCGCGGACATGTGGCTGCGCACGCTGTTCGGCTTTGGCGTGGCCAAGCCGATGAAGCACCACCGCGATTGCGAGGCGCTGCAGCGCGCGGACCTCTATCAGCCGATCAACTATCCCAAGCCCGATGGCGTGATCAGCTTTGACCGCCTGACCAGCGTGAGCTTCTCCTATACCAACCACGAGGAAGACCAGCCCTGCCACCTGCAACTGGCCGATCCTTCGATCCCGGTGGAAGTGAACCTCAAGCACTATGCCGGTCCCGAAGCACGCTATTGCCCGGCCGGGGTCTATGAATTCGTCGGCGCCGAGGAGGGTGAGCCGCGTCTGCAGATCAACGCGCAGAACTGCGTCCACTGCAAGACCTGCGACATCAAGGATCCGACCCAGAACATCAACTGGGTCACGCCCGAAGGCGGCGGCGGGCCGAACTATCCCAACATGTGATCCCGGCCCGCCGGTGATAGAGCCTGCCCCCGAAAATGCCTACCCCAAGCTCAACCTCGCGCTGCATGTCCGCCAGCGGCGCGAGGATGGCTATCACGAGCTGGAAACGCTGTTCGCCTTTCTGGACGAAGGTGACCGGCTGACGATCGCGCCGGCGGATGGCTTTTCGCTGCGCATTACGGGGCCGTTCGCGCCGGGGTTGTCAGCGGGGCCTGACAATCTGATCCTGCGCGCGGCCAGGCTGCTGGCCGCGCGCAACGGGATAGCGCAGGGCGCCAGCTTCACGCTTGATAAGCGGCTCCCGGTGGCGGCGGGGATTGGTGGGGGCTCTGCCGATGCGGCGGCCGCGCTGCGGCTGGCGGCGCGGCTGTGGAACATCGGCATGGATGCCGTTCGCCCGTCAGACCTGGCCGCCGAGCTCGGCGCAGACGTGCCCGCCTGCCTTGTATCGCAGACCTGTTTCGGCACCGGGGTAGGGGAACGGCTCGAGCCGATTGATGGCGCTGCGCTGCGGGGGGCGGCGGTGCTGCTGGTCAATCCGCTGGTCGCTTGCCCGACCGGGCCGGTGTTCAAGGCCTGGGACGGGATCGATCGCGGCGCGCTTGATCCGGCCGACTGGATGCATGGGCGCAACGATCTGGAGGCGCCCGCCGTGGCACTCCACCCCGAAATCGCGGCGGTGCTGGCGGCCCTGCAGGAGTTGGGGCCGCGCATTGCCCGGATGTCGGGTTCGGGCGCAACGTGTTTCGCGCTGTTCGATGGCGCGGGCCAGCGCAACGCGGCGGCGACCAGGCTGGCGCAGGACCATCCCGAATGGTGGCAGATGCGCGGGAGCCTGCGGTGATCCACGAAGCCTATCGGATCCTCGGGGAGCCGCGTTTTGGCGGCATTCTGGTTGTCTCGGATCATGCCAGCAACCACGTTCCCGCCGATATCGATCTGGGGGTCTGTGCCGACCTGCTGGATCAGCACGTGGCGATCGACATCGGCGTTGGCCCGATTGGCGCGGCCATGGCCGCCCGCGCCGGGGTGGCCGCCTTTCAGGGCGGGGTCAGCCGGCTGGTCTGCGATTTCAATCGCGACGAACATGCCCCGGCGGCGGTGCCGATTGCCAGCGATGGCCATGCGGTGCCCGGCAATGCGCTTGATCATGCCGGGCGCGAGGCGCGGCTGGCGCGTTTCTTCCGGCCCTATCACGCCGCGCTCGAACGGCTGCTGGATGATCGCCCGCCGGCGCTGATCCTTTCGCTGCACAGCTTTACCCCGCAGCTGGCCACCAGCGATGAACCGCGCCCGTGGCACTGCGGGGTGCTGTACAATGAAGACGATCGCGCCGCGCGGATCGCCATTCCCCTCTTGGCCGCCGAAGGGCTGATCGTGGGGGATCAGCAGCCCTATTCCGGGCAATTGCTCAACGCGACGATGAACCGCCACGCCGAAGCCGAGGGGCGGCCTTATTTCGGGGTCGAGATCCGGCAGGATCTGATCGGGGATGCGGCGGGGCAGGCCGAATGGGCCGAGCGGCTCATCCGCATCTGTAACGAAGTGGCGTTGAAGGTGGGCGAATAGGGGTGTAGGGCGCGTGCAAACGCCGCTTACACGAAAGATTCCTGCAATGCCCGCTTACCGTTCACGCACGTCCACCCACGGCCGCAACATGGCTGGCGCACGCGGCCTGTGGCGCGCAACGGGGATGAAGGACAGCGATTTCGGCAAGCCGATCATCGCGGTGGTCAACAGCTTCACCCAGTTCGTGCCGGGCCACGTCCACCTCAAGGATCTGGGCCAGCTGGTC
>JAYSCF010000252.1:0-2537 GCA_041915005.1 Novosphingobium sp. | reverse complement strand
CTTCAGCGGGTGGCCGGGCCGGGGGAGCGGGCCGGTGATGCCCTGCTTCAGCCTTGCTGAAACAGCCTAAATACTCAGCTCTTAATCCAGCTGCGTGCCGCCGCTGCCAGCAGCAGCACGGCCGCGCAGCTGGTCCAGAACGCAAGGTCGCGCCACGGCATCAGCCCCACGGCATCGGGATCGCTGCGGCGCATCCGTCGCCGATCGCCCAGCCACGCGATCACGCTCAGCGCCAGCGCGCCCAGTCCCGGCAACAGGAACCATTGCACCCAATCCTGGTCGAGCCAGTCGGCAATCGGGCCTTGTAGAAGCATGGCGCCGCGCTAAGGCGAAATGATGCCGCCTGTCCAGCGCCCGATCCTTGCCCTTGGCCTGCGCCTGCTGGCAACGATGGTGCTGTCCACGCTGGTCATGGTGGTAAAAGTCACCACGCAAAGCGGCGTGGCCTTTGCCGAAGTGCTGTTCTGGCGGCAAGTGCCGACCGTGTTCCTGATCCTCGGCTGGCTGGCGCTGAGGGGCGAGGTTGGCCGGCTCAAGACCACGCGCCTTCCGGTCCACGCGCGCCGCGCGGTGATGGGCATGACCGGGATGTTCTTCACCTTTGGCGCGCCGCTGCTGCTGCCGCTGGCCGAATCGACCACTTTCGGCTTTACCACCCCGATCTTCGCGGTGATCCTTTCGGTCGTGCTGCTGAGCGAAGCGGTGGGGCCGGTGCGGTGGCTGGCGGTTGCGCTCGGGTTTGCCGGGGTGATCGTGATCGCCCAGCCCGGCCATGCCCATATCCCGCCACTGGGCGCCGCCGTGGGGCTTGGCGCGGGCTTCATGGTCGCGCTGATTTCAATCCAGGTGCGTGATCTGGGGCGAACCGATGAATCGCTCTCGATCGTGTTCTGGTTCGCCGCGATTTCCTCGCCGCTGCTGGCCTTGGCCCTGCCCTTCGTGATGACCCAGCATAGCCCATGGCAGTGGTTCCTGCTTTTGTCGGGCGGGGTGCTGGGCTGCATCGGGCAGATCCTGCTCACCGCATCGCTGCGCTATGGCCAGGTCGCCAGCGTGATCGTGATGGACTATTCGGCGCTGGTCTGGGCCACGCTCTATGGCTGGCTGATCTGGGGCGAAGTGCCCACGGCTTCGACCTGGCTGGGCGCGCCGATCGTGATCGCGGCGGGCGCGGTGATCGCCTGGCGCGAGCATCTCCACCACAAGAGCCTGTCGCCCGCTGCGGCCAGCAGTGGCGAATGAGCGGCGGCTCACCTTGCGTTAATCCCGCCGCGCCTACATCGTCTCCCCGTACCTAAACGAGGAGACATCCGATGGTCCGCAAGTTCATCCTCGCCCTCGCCGTGTCGGGCATCGTCCTGACGGCCGCAGCCTGCAACACGGTCAAGGGCGTGGGGCGCGATATCCAGTCGGTCGGCGAAGCGGGCGACCGCGCGATCCACTGATCGCTGCGCCGGCGCGCGGACGCCCGGGTTAGCCCCGGCCCGCGCGCCGCGCCGCGCGTTCGCGCACCACCAGCCAGCAAAACAGCCCGATCGGCCCGGCAAGGAAGGTCGCCAGCAGGAACGGTGCCTGCCACACCCGGCCAAATTGCTTGGCATCGGCATCGCGCGCGATCCACAGCCCGGTGAACAGGTCAAAGGCCAGATAGTGGGTCCAGCCGATCACCACCCCGCCATCGGACTGGAAGATCGCCCGCACCGCCGCGATCGAGCCGAACCCCGGCTGCCCCGCCCCGGGCTGGGTCACCGGATCAAGCCCGCCCGACAGCACCGCGGCAAAGCACACCAGATAGACCAGGCAGAGCAGCGCGATCCCGAGATAGAGGATCGCGCTGTGGGTCAGCGGCCGGCGCGGGAACAGGATCAGCAGCGCCCAGCCAAGCATGGCCAGCATATTGGTGAAACCGAACAATCCTGCCCACATGGCCCTGCCCCTTTATCCCTGCGCGCGGGCCTTGTGCCCCCTTACCCTTGCCAGGTCAGCACCGGCTTGCGCGCAGCCAGCGTTTCATCCAGCCGGCGGCGCGGAGCCAGGTGCGGCGCGCTCTTCAGCGTCTCATCGCCTGCCTTGGCGCGCTGCGCAAGGCTGCGCAGGCTGGCAATGAACCGATCGAGCCCGGCCTTGCTTTCGGTCTCGGTCGGCTCGACCAGCATCGCGCCGTGGACCACCAGCGGGAAATAGACCGTCATCGGGTGGAAACCCTCGTCGATCAGCCCCTTGGCGACATCCAGCGTCGAAAAGCCCTCGGCCAGCCCGGCATCGCTGAACAGCGCCTCGTGCATGCACGGACCGGAAGCGGCAAAGGGCGCATCGAGTTCACCCTCAAGGCTGCGCAGCACGTAATTGGCGTTGAGCACCGCATCCTCGGCCACCCGGGCCAGGCCATCGGCCCCGTGGCTGAGGATATAGGTCAGCGCGCGGGTGAACATTCCCATCTGCCCGTGGAACGCGGCCATGCGCCCGAAAGCCTGGCTGTGCCCCAGTTCGGCGGCGTGCTCTTCCTCGACCAGCCGAACCGTGCCATCTTCCATCCG
>JAYSCF010000251.1:0-2555 GCA_041915005.1 Novosphingobium sp. | reverse complement strand
TTGCATACGTATTCACGTTCGGCGGCGGCGTTTCACACAGCGATCCCCGGGCGAAAGACAAGACCATCGTTGGCGGCAAGGGCGCGAACCTGGCGGAAATGGCCGGGATCGGTTTGCCGGTCCCCCCGGGCTTCACCATCACGACCGAGGAATGCGTGCGCTATCTGGCCGAGGGCGGCGATTTTTCGGCCAGCCTGAAGGCCGAAGTGGCCGCGGCGCTCGGGCATATCGAACAGGCCGTGGGCAAGAAATTCGGCGATCCGGCCGATCCGCTGCTCGTCTCGGTGCGGTCAGGCGCGCGGGTTTCGATGCCGGGGATGATGGATACGGTCCTCAACCTTGGGCTCAACGACCAGACCGTGCAGGGGCTGGCGGCCTCGTCGGGCGATGCGCGGTTTGCCTGGGACAGCTATCGCCGCTTTATCCAGATGTATTCCGACGTGGTGCTGGGGCTGGACCATCACCTGTTCGAAGACGCGCTCGAAATTGCCAAGGAAGACAACGGCTTTTACGCCGATGTCGAAATGGGGGCCGAACACTGGCAGGCGCTGGTCAAGGAATACGAAGCGATCGTGACGGCCGAATTGGGCCGCCCGTTTCCGCAGGATCCGGCCGAACAGCTGTGGGGCGCGATCCGGGCGGTGTTCGATAGCTGGGATGCGGACCGCGCCAAGGTCTATCGCCGGCTCAACGACATTCCGGGAGACTGGGGCACGGCGGTCAACGTCCAGGCGATGGTGTTCGGCAACATGGGCGATACCAGCGCCACCGGGGTCGCCTTTACCCGCGATCCGGCCACCGGCGAAAAGGCCTATTACGGCGAATGGCTGGTCAACGCCCAGGGCGAGGACGTGGTCGCCGGCATCCGCACGCCGCAGTATCTGACGAAGTATTCGCGCGAACGTGCCGGGGCCAAGCCGCTGTCGATGGAAGAGGCGATGCCCGAAGCCTACGGCGAACTGGCCGCCGTGTTCGAACTGCTGGAAAAGCACTACCGCGAAATGCAGGACATCGAGTTCACGGTGGAGCGCGGCAAGCTGTGGATGCTCCAGACCCGCAGCGGCAAGCGCACCGCCAAGGCCGCGCTCAAGATGGCGGTCGACATGGTTGGTGAAGGGCTGATCGATGAAGCCACCGCGATCCGCCGGGTCGACCCGATGGCGCTCGATCAGCTGCTCCACCCCACGCTTGATCCCGAAGCTCCGCGCGATGTGCTGGCCAAGGGCCTGCCCGCTTCGCCCGGCGCGGCGTCGGGGGCGATCGTGCTCGATGCCGATACCGCCCAGGCCCATGCCGAGCGCGGCGAAGCCGTGGTGCTGGTGCGGGTTGAAACCAGCCCCGAGGACATCCACGGAATGCACGCCGCCAAGGGCATCCTGACTGCGCGCGGCGGCATGACCAGCCACGCTGCCGTGGTCGCCCGCGGGATGGGCCGGCCGTGTGTGTCGGGGGCCTCGGGCCTGTCGATCGACATGGCCGCGCGCACGCTGCGGATCGGCAATCGCGAACTGAAGGAAGGCGATGTCATCACCCTTGATGGCACCACCGGCGATGTCATGGCCGGCCTCGTCAAGACGATCGAGCCTGAACTGGTCGGCGATTTCGGCACCCTGATGGAATGGGCCGACAAGCACCGCCGGATGAAGGTGCGCACCAATGCCGAAACCCCGGCCGATTGCCGCACCGCGCGCCAGTTTGGCGCCGAAGGGATCGGCCTGTGCCGGACCGAACACATGTTCTTCGATGACAAGCGCATCGCCGCCGTGCGCCAGATGATCCTGGCCGAGGACGAGGCCGGACGCCGCGCCGCGCTGGCCAAGCTGCTGCCCGAACAGCGCGCCGATTTCCACGCGATCTTCGAGGTGATGGCCGGGCTGCCGGTGACGATCCGCCTGCTCGATCCGCCGCTGCACGAATTCCTGCCGCACAGCGACGCAGAGTTCGAAGACCTTTCCGAAGCGATCGGGATCGGCGTTGCCACGCTCAAGCGCCGCGCGGCAGAGCTTTACGAGTTCAACCCGATGCTCGGCCATCGCGGCTGCCGTCTGGGGATCACGTTCCCCGAAATCTACGAGATGCAGGCCCGGGCGATCTTCGAGGCGGCGTGCGACGTTGCCGCCCAGGGCGGGGATGCGCCGGTTCCCGAAGTGATGATCCCGCTGGTTGCCACCCGCCGCGAACTCGAAATCCTCAAGGGCGTGGTCGACAAAGCGGCGGGCGAAGTCTTCGCCGAAAAGGGCCGCACGCTGCACTATCAGGTCGGCACGATGATCGAACTGCCGCGCGCCGCGCTGATGGCTGACAAGATCGCCGAAGTGGGCGAATTCTTCTCGTTCGGGACCAACGATCTGACCCAGACCACCCTGGGCCTGAGCCGCGATGATGCCGCCAAGTTCCTGGGGCAATACGTCGAAAAGGGCGTCTTCGCGCGCGATCCCTTCGTCAGCCTCGATATCGAGGGCGTGGGCCAGCTGGTCGAACTGGCAGCCGAACGCGGGCGCAAGGCCCGGCCCGGGATCAAGCTCGGCATTTGCGGCGAACATGGCGGCGATCCG
>JAYSCF010000250.1:0-2573 GCA_041915005.1 Novosphingobium sp. | reverse complement strand
CGGGTTGAACAGGCCCAGGTGGCGATGAAAGCCGCGCAGGAGGCCCAGCACAGCGCCGCCGAGGCCCTGACCGAAGCGCGCGAGGAACTGGCCGACCGGCGCGATGATGCCACCGCCCACGGCCACCGCATGGCCGCGCTGACCACCCAGCTCGAAGCCGCCGAACAGCGGCTGAAGGATCTGGAGCGCCAGCACCAACGGCTTGAGGAAGACCGCGGCGATGCCGATCGGCTGACCCACGACGCCGCCGATGCCCTCGCCCGGCTCGAACGCGAACTGGCCGAAGGCGAGGCCCGGCTCGCCGCCGACGAACAGCGCCGCCCGCAAGTTGCCAATGCGCTGGAAAATGCCGACCGGGGGCTGCGCCAGGCCGAACTCGCGTTGGCCAATGCCACCGCCACCCAGGCCGGGGTCGAAGCCGAATGGCGGGTCGCCGATGCCGCACTGTCCGCCGCCCAGGCCCGCCTGGCCCGGCTTGAGGGCGAAAGCCGCCGCCAGGCCGAACTGCGCGAAGCGCTGGGCCGGGAAAGCGATCCTGCCAAGGCGCTGGCCGATGCCGAAGCCGCGCGCGATGCCGCGGCCACGGCTCTCGCCGAAACCCGCGCCGCGCTGGATGCGCAGCAGGCCCGCAAGAGCGAATTGCAGGCCGAGCGCGACACCGCCGGAAGCACGCTTGCGGCCGCCCGCGCCGAACTTGCCGGGGTAGAACGCGAATATACCGCGCTGGTGCGCGACCGCGATGCCCGCGCCAAGCAGGCCAGCGGCAAGCACGGGCTGCCCCAGGCGCTCGATCAGGTCCGCGCCGCGCCGGGCTATGAACGCGCGCTCGCCGGCTCCGCTGGGCGCGGCCCCAGCTGACGAGGACGGCCGCTTCTGGACCGGCGCCGCAGCGCCCGCCCCGGTCGCGCAGAGCCTGGCCGCCCATGTCACCGCCTGCCCGCCGCAGCTCGCCGCGCGGCTAGCTCTGGTCCACATTGCCGAAAGCGACGATGGCCGCGCCCTGGCCCCGGGCGAGTGGCTGGTCACCAAGGCCGGGCGGATCCGCCGCTGGGACGGGTTCGTTGCGCGCGGCGAAGGCGCCGCTGAAGCAGCCCGGCTCGAAGCCGAAAACCGGCTGACCGCGCTCGAAGCCGAATTGCCCCCGCTGCGGGCCGCGGTTGAACAAGCCGAAGCCGCCCAGGCCGCGGCCCAGGCGCAGGTGGCCGAATTGCAGCTTGGCATCGTTGCGGCGGAACGCGCCGTGGCCGCCGCAGCCGAGGCTGAACGCGCCGCGCTGCGCGGGGTCGACCAGGCCGAAGCGGCCAAGGCCCGGCTCGAAGCGCGCCGCGCCGAACTGGCCGCCGCCGCCACCGATCTGGCCGAACAGGTTGGCCAGGCCCAGGCCGAATGCGCGGCCGCCGCCGCCCGGCGCACCGAACTGCCCGATCCCGAAGCCGGGCGCGCCCAGCTCGCCGAAGCGCGGCAACGCAACGATGGCGCGCGGCAGGGCTTGCAGGCCGCTACTGCCGCCTTGGCCGCGCACGATCAGGCGCTCGCCGTCGGGCGCGAGCGCACCAATGCCCAGCGCGCCGACATCAAATCGTGGCAGGCCCGCGCCGGCGATGCCGCCAATCGCCTGGCCCAGATGACGCGCCGGTTCGAGGAAATCGAGGAAGAGCGCGCGGTGGTCGCCGCCAAGCCCGCCAGCCTGATGCGCGAAATCGAGGCCGGCGATACGGTGCGCACCCGGATCGCGGGCGAACTCGCTGCCGCCGAAGCCCGCGTTGCCGAAACCAGCGAAGCCGCGCGCACGATCGAAAGCACCTTTGCCCAGGTCAACGAAAGCCTGGCCAGCGCGCGCGAACTGCGCGCCGGGGCCGCTGCTCGCGCCGAAAACGAGGAGGCCCGCCGCGCCGAAATGGCCGGGATCTCGGGCGAACGCTTCCAGTGCCCGCCGCCCCTGCTGCCCGAACGCTTCGCCTTTGCCAGCGCCGAAGTAACCGCCGCAGCGCAGGAATCGGCCGAACACGACAAGCTGGTGGCCGAGCGCGAACGGATCGGGCCGGTCAATCTCGTTGCCGCCGATGAACTCGCCGCCGCCGAGGAACGCCACGGATCGAGCCTGGCCGAACAGGCCGAACTTGCCGAAGCGGTCAATCGCCTGCGCGGCTCGATCGGCAATCTCAACCGCGAAGGGCGCGAACGGCTGCGCGCCGCGTTCGAGGCCGTCGACGGCCATTTCCGCCGCCTGTTCACCCGCCTGTTCGAAGGCGGACAGGCCCACCTGGCGCTGGTCGATTCGGACGATCCGCTCGAGGCCGGCCTCGAAATCTACGCCCAGCCGCCGGGCAAGCGGCTGCAATCGCTGACCCTGCTATCGGGCGGGGAACAGGCGTTGACCGCGGTCGCGCTGATCTTTGCGCTGTTCCTGACCAACCCCGCGCCGATCTGCGTGCTCGACGAAGTCGATGCCCCGCTCGACGATGCCAATATCGAACGCTTCTGCGATCTGCTGGAAGCGATGACCCAGGAAACCGACACCCGCTACCTGATCGTCACCCACAACGCGGTAACGATGAGCCGGATGCACCGCC
>JAYSCF010000249.1:0-2577 GCA_041915005.1 Novosphingobium sp. | reverse complement strand
GACCAGGGCCGATGAAAAGATCGTATCCGCCAATGGCGTGACCGTGATCGGCTATACCGATTTCCCGAGCCGCATGGCCGCCCAGGCCAGTTCGCTCTACGCCACCAACGTGCGCCACATGCTGTCCGACCTGACCCCCGCCAAGGACGGGGCGCTGGTTCACGACATGGACGACGACGTGATCCGCGGCGCGACCGTGGCCTTTGCAGGCGCGGTCACCTTCCCGCCGCCGCCACCCAAGATCCAGGCCATCGCCGCGCAAAAGCCCAAGGACAAGCCCAAGGAGCTGACGCCCGAGGAAAAGCGCGCCGCCGAAGTCGCCGCCTTCAAGGCACAGACCAAATCGCAGGTCACGCTGCTGGCCATCGGCACGGCGCTTTTGCTGCTGGTCGGCGCGGTGGCGCCTGCCAGCTTCATGGCCCACTTCATCGTCTTTGCGCTCGCCTTTTTCGTCGGCTTCCAGGTGATCTGGAACGTCAGCCACGCGCTGCACACGCCGCTGATGGCGGTGACCAACGCGATCTCCGGCATCGTCGTGCTGGGGGCCTTGCTCCAGATCGGATCGAGCAACGGGCTGGTCGTGATCCTCGGCGCGATCGCTGTGCTGATCGCCTCGATCAACATCGTCGGGGGCTTCCTCGTCACACGGCGCATGCTCGCCATGTTCCAGCGGTCGTAAGGGGGCACGGACCATGCTTGATATCGGAGTGGTTTCCGCGGCCTACATTTCTGCCGCGATCCTGTTCATTCTCTCGCTCGGCGGGCTGTCGAACCAGGAAAGCGCCAAGCGCGCCGTATGGTACGGCATCGCCGGCATGGCCCTGGCGGTTGGCGCCACGGTGTTCGGCCCGGGTGCGGGCAACCTGCCGCTGGTGGCAGGGATGTTTGCCGTGGCCGCATTGATCGGCTGGGTGCTCGCCAAGCGCGTGCAGATGACCGAAATGCCGCAACTGGTCGCCGCGCTGCACAGCTTCGTCGGCCTGGCCGCCGTGCTGATCGGGTTCAACGCGCATTTCGAGCTGGAGACAGTCAACGCGATGGATCCCGCCGCGCGCGATGCGCTGACCGGGTTCGCGGGCGTGCTGGCGCACAAGACCGGGGTGGAGATAGCGATCCTCAAGGTCGAGGAATTCCTCGGCATCTTCATCGGCGCGGTGACCTTTACCGGCTCGATCGTGGCCTTCGGCAAGCTTGCGGGCAAGCTTGACGGCAAGGCCACAAAGCTGCCCGGTGGGCACCTGCTCAACGCGGCGGCGGCACTCGGTTCGCTGGTGCTGCTGGTGCTGTTCGTCGGCGAAATCGGGCTGGAGGGCCGCGAACTCCTCGCGCTCTATGCGATGACGGGCCTTGCGCTGTTCATCGGTTTCCACCTCGTCATGGGGATCGGCGGCGCGGACATGCCGGTAGTCGTCTCGATGCTCAATTCCTACTCGGGCTGGGCGGCGGCGGCGATCGGCTTCACGCTCGGCAATGACCTGCTGATCGTCACCGGCGCGCTAGTCGGCTCCTCGGGCGCGATCCTGTCATACATCATGTGCAAGGCGATGAACCGCTCATTCGTCTCGGTGATCCTTGGGGGCTTTGGCACCGTGACCGGCTCGGCCGCCGCGATCGAGGGCGAACAGATCGCCATCGATGCCGACGGCGTGGCCGCCGCGCTCAACGATGCCGACAGCGTGATCATCGTGCCGGGTTACGGCATGGCCGTCGCCCAGGCGCAGCAATCGGTGAGCGAGCTGACCCGCAAGCTGCGCGCCGCAGGCAAGGAGGTGCGCTTTGCGATCCACCCGGTTGCCGGCCGCCTGCCCGGGCACATGAACGTGCTGCTGGCGGAAGCCAGGGTGCCTTACGACATCGTCCTTGAAATGGACGAGATCAACGAGGACTTCCCCTCGACCGACGTGGTGATCGTGATCGGTTCGAACGACATCGTGAACCCCGCCGCGCAGGAAGACCCGAACTCGCCCATCGCCGGCATGCCGGTGCTCGAAGTGTGGAAGGCCAAGCAGGTGTTCGTATCCAAGCGCGGGCAAGGCACCGGCTATTCGGGGATCGAAAACCCGCTGTTCTACAAGGACAACACCCGCATGTTCTATGGCGATGCCAAGGTCGCGGTGGACAGCCTGCTGCCCAAGATCGGGTAGGCAAAAAGCGGGCCCCGGCTCGGCGGCCGGGGTCCGCTTTTTCAATACGAACGCGGCAGGCCCAGCACGTGTTCGGCCAGATAACTCAGAATCAGGTTCGTGCTGATCGGCGCCACGGTATAGAGCCGGGCCTCGCGGAACTTGCGCTCCACGTCGTATTCCTCGGCAAAGCCGAACCCGCCGTGGGTCTGCACGCACATGTCGGCGGCCGCCCAGCTGGCTTCGGAGGCCAGCATCTTGGCCATGTTGGCCTCTTCGCCCGGATTGCCGCCCGCGTCATAGACCGCTGCGGCATGGTGAACCATCAGCTCGGCCGCGCGCATCTGGGCATAGCAGCGCGCGATCGGGAACTGCACGCCCTGGTTCTGGCCGATCGGCCGCCCGAACACGCCGCGTTCCTTGGCATAGTCGGTCGCCTTCTGGATGAACCACT
>JAYSCF010000248.1:0-2614 GCA_041915005.1 Novosphingobium sp. | reverse complement strand
GTTGCTGGCCGGAATGCGCACGTTGTTGAGCTTGATTTCCATGTGCCCGTGGGGCGCATCGTCATAGCCGAACACCGGCAGGTGGCGGACGATTTCCACGCCGGGCGCGTCAAGCTCCATCAGCACCATCGACTGCTGCTGGTGCTTCTTGGCCTCGAAGTCGGTCTTGCCCATGACGATGGCGATCTTGCAGCGCGGATCGCCCGCACCCGATGACCACCACTTGGTGCCGTTGAGCACATATTCGTCGCCTTCGCGGCGGATCGAGCATTCGACGTTGGTCGCATCCGAGGAGGCAACCTGCGGCTCGGTCATCAGGAAGGCCGAGCGAATTTCGCCGTTCATCAGCGGCTTGAGCCAGCGCTCCTTCTGCTCGAGCGTACCGTAACGGTGCAGCACTTCCATGTTGCCGGTATCGGGCGCCGAGCAGTTGAACACTTCCGAGGCAAAGCCGACGCGGCCCATTTCTTCGGCACAGAGCGCATATTCGAGGTTGGTCAGGCCCGGACCTTCGAACTGGAAGCTTTCCTCGACGTGGTGGTGCCCGTCATTGCGCGGCGGCATGAACAGGTTCCAGATCCCGGCGGCCTTGGCGCGGGCCTTTTCCTCTTCGACGACCGGCAGCACCTTCCAGCGTTCGCCTTCGGCGTCCTGCTTCTTGTAGTCACCCTGGCGGGGACGGACGTGGTCCTCGATGAAGGTGCGGACGCGGTCACGCCAGTAGACCTGCCGTTCGGTGGGATCGAAATCCATGCTGCCTCTTCCTTTCCTGATACTGTCGAATCTCGAGTGCTTCACTGCCACGACCATGGAGCCGCGCCAAGGCATTTAAACGATCGATTAAGTGGTCACGGATGCATCCCACCGCCATCAACGCTGGTGCGCGCCGCCGCCAATGCCGCCAGCCGCGCCTCATGATCGGCGCGGGTAATCGGGAAACGCCGCAGCACCGCCGCCATGGCGATCGCGAACAGCACCACGATCAGCGCATAGGTCAGCGACAGGCTGGCAATCACCCCATCAGCCACTTCGCCCGGACGGGCCTTTCCGGAGAGCCCCGCAAAGGCCAGCAGCTGTCCGGTCACGAAGATCCCCAGCCCGCTGGCGCTCTTCTGCATGAACATGTTGCCGGCAAAGAAGGCGCCCTCGCTGCGCCGCCCGGTGCGCTCCTCCGAGGCCTCGACCACGTCGGCGACCATCGAGGAAGCCGAGATCATCGCGCACACGCTGAACACGTTGGACAGATACATCAGCACCAGCAGCGGCCAGGTCGAAGCCGGCGTGCCAACCGCGGGCCACAGCCCGGCCATGCGCAGGAAGAACGGCAGCACCCACAGCCCCGCGCCGAGCAGCGCCGTAGCCACTGCCGTATCGCGCTTGCCCCAGCAGCGGTGCATGCCCCCCAGCGCGACGAAGCAGGTCACCACGCTGGCGAACAGCACCAGCGGGATCAACGCCATCTGATCGGGGCCGAAGCGCCAGATGAACAGGTAGAGGTAGTTGCTGATCGAAAAGGTAATGCCCTGGCTGGCATAGGCCAGCCCCCCGCCCGCCACCAGGATCAGGAAGGCGCGGTGCGAAAAGCTTTCCTTGAGTTCGGCAAAGGCCACCGACAGGCGGAACGGGCTTTGCGCGCGCGGCGGATAGCCAGCCACGCGGCGGTGCTGCGCGAGGGCCGAAATCAACACCGTTGCTGCCATGACCACGGCCCCGAACTGGCCATAGGCGTGATAGCCCTCGGCATCGAGCAGCCCGTTCTTGAGGAACACGTCATAGGCCAGGAACAGCACCAGCAGTCCCCCGCCCCAGCCGAACAGGTAGCGATAGCGCATCAAGGTGGTGCGCTCGTCATAGTCGCGGGTGAGTTCGGGAACGAGGGCAACCGAGGGCACCTCGCAGCACGAGAGCAGCATCCGCACCGCCACGGCCATGCCGACCAGCCCCCAGAAGCCCGGCTGCGATTGCTGCGCCCACAGCGTGGTCCAGACCAGCGCCAGCGGGATCGGCGCGAGGTAGAGCCACGGCAGGCGCCGCCCCCATCGGCTGTAGGTGCGGTCCGACAGATATCCGATCAGCGGATCGGCCAGCCCATCGATCATCAACGCGACCATCAGCGCCAGGCTGACCATGCGCGGGTCCATCCCCAGCACCTGGTTGTAGAACAGCAGCAGGAAGGTCGAAAAGCCGTTGTCCTTGATGCCAAAGGCGATCGAGCCCAGCCCGTGGAAGAAGGCCAGCCGCGTTGGCAGCTTGCCGGCGGGCGGGGGCGCGGCGCTCACTGGGCCGAGCCCGGCAGCGCCCCTTCCGCCATCGCTTGCAGCGTATCGAACATCCCCGGCGCTTCGGGATCCCAGGCATGGCGCGGGCCCACCGTGATCCCGCCATCGACGATCATCGATGTCCCGGTCATGAAGCCGGCTTCGGCGCTGCACAGGAAAGCCACGGCATTGGCGATGTCATCGGGCTGGCCGCCGCGCGCCACCGGCTGGGCATGGCTGGACAGCTGGGCAATCATTGCCTTGGCCAGATCGACCTTGTCTTCCGGCATTTCCATCGAGGCGGTAAAGATGTTGGTGTTGATGAAGCCCGGCTGGACCGCGTTGACGCGAATCCC
>JAYSCF010000247.1:776-2631 GCA_041915005.1 Novosphingobium sp. | reverse complement strand
CGATGATGTCGATCAAGTCGGTCAACTCGCTGTCGCACTATACCGACTGGACGATCGGCCACGTGCACTCGGGTGCGCTGGGCTGGAACGGGATGATCACCTTCTCGGCGATCTACTACCTCGTGCCGCGCCTGTGGAACCGCGAACGGATGTATTCGCTGCGCATGATCAACTGGCACTTCTGGCTCGCGACGCTGGGGATCGTGTTCTACGCGTCCTCGATGTGGGTTGCCGGGATCACCCAGGGCCTGATGTGGCGCGAATATGGCGCTGACGGCTACCTCGTGAACAGCTTTGCCGAAACCGTGGCGGCGCTGCACCCGATGTTCCTGCTGCGTGCCTTTGGCGGGGTGCTGTACCTTGCCGGTTCGCTGATCTGGGCCTTCAACGTGTGGCAGACCATCGCTGGCAACCTCCGTCAGGAGGAACCGCTGCGCCAGGCTGCCTATGATCCCGCCGCCGACCGTCCGCTGGCCAAGCCGGCTGCCGCTGTCGCTGCCGAATAAGGGGGACCATCCAAATGACTGCAGAAACTGCCAAGGACCCCTGGGGCCGGCACAAGAAGCTGGAAAAGAACGTGGCTCTGCTCGGTGCGCTCGCATTTGCGGTCGTCACCGTGGGCGGGATCGTGGAAATCGCTCCGCTGTTCTGGATCGACAACACGATCGAAAAGGTTGAGGGCGTTCGTCCCTACACCCCGCTCGAACAGGCCGGCCGCGACATCTATGTCCGCGAAGGGTGCTATGTTTGCCACAGCCAGATGATCCGTCCGTTCCGTGACGAGACTGAACGCTATGGCCACTACAGCCTGGCTGCGGAATCGATGTACGACCATCCGTTCCAGTGGGGCTCGAAGCGTACCGGTCCGGACCTTGCCCGCGTCGGCAAGAAGTATTCGGATGAATGGCACGTCCAGCACCTGGTCGATCCGCGCGCCGTGGTGCCGGAATCGGTCATGCCGACCTATGCCTTCCTCAAGAACACCGATCTTGATGCGGGCGACATGGGCGCAGAGCTGACCGCGCTGTCGCGCACCGGCGTGCCCTACACCAAGACCGACGTCGACAAGGCCAATGCCGATCTCAAGGCCCAGGCCGACCCGACCGCCGATACGGCCGATCTCATCAAGCGCTATCCCAAGGCGCAGGTGCGTGACTTCGATGGCAATCCCGCTCGTCTGACCGAGATGGATGCCCTCGTTGCCTACCTGCAGGTTCTGGGCACGATGGTTGATGTCGACGGGGCGGCGGCACAGGAAGTGCTGGCCAAGGAGCAGGGGCGGTGAGCCCCCACTCCACCTATGAAACGCTGCGGCACCTTGCCGACAGCTGGGGGCTGGCCGCGATGGGCGTGGTGTTCCTGATCCTGTGTGCCTGGCCGTTCCGGCCGGGCGCCAGGGACGCCAACGACGCGGCCGCAAACATGATCTTCAAGGATGAAGAAAATGGCGAATAAGCGCATCGACGAGCCGACCGGCATCGAAACCGTCGGTCACGAATGGGATGGCATCGAGGAACTCAACAACCCGCTGCCGCGGTGGTGGGTGATCACCACCTACCTGACCATCATCTTCGCGATCGGCTACATGGTGGTCTATCCGGCCATTCCGATGCTCCACTCGGGCACCAAGGGCCTGTGGAACTGGTCGAGCCGCGGCCAGCTCGAAGCCGAGCTCAAGGCGGCCAAGGACGCCAAGGCCGAAACCCTGGCCGCGATCGGCGCGACCCCGATCGAACAGATCGCGGCGAACAAGGATCTGATGGAAAAGGCCGTGGCCGGCGGCAAGGCCGCGTTCAAGCAGAACTGCGTGCAGTGCCACGGTTCGGGCGCGGCGGGCAGCATCGGCTATCCCAAC
>JAYSCF010000247.1:0-766 GCA_041915005.1 Novosphingobium sp. | reverse complement strand
GGCTGTGGGGCGGCAACATCAAGGAAATCCATCAGACGCTTACCTATGGTATCCGTCAGCCGGGCGTGGCTGAAACCCGCACCAGCCTGATGCCTTCCTTCGGCAAGGACGGGATCCTCAATCCCGCGCAGGTCAATGACGTTGCCACCTATGTCCTGTCGCTGTCGGGCAAGGCTCCGGCCGGGGCTTCGGCCCAGGCGGGCGCGGCGATCTTCGCGGCCAACTGCGTTGCCTGCCACGGCGCCGATGCCAAGGGCATGCGCCAGTTTGGTGCGCCGAACCTGACCGACGCGGTCTGGCTTTATGGCGACAAGAAGGAACAGGTTGTCGGCAGCATCACCAATGCCCATGCGGGCGTCATGCCGGCCTGGGGGGGCAGGCTTGATCCGGTGACGATCAAGATGCTGGCACTTTATGTCCACTCGCTGGGGGGCGGTGAAGACTTCGCAGAAGCTCCGAACACTCCTGCAGCAGCGGACACTGGAAATGCTAAGCCCTGATCAAGTCAAGCAGCCGATCAGTCTCTACGAGAAGCGAAAGGCCGTCTTCCCTAAAGCGGTAGACGGCCGCTTCCGTCGCTTCAAATGGTTGGTCATGGCGCTCACCCTGGGCGTCTACTACATTACCCCTTGGCTGCGCTGGGATCGCGGCCCCTATGCCCCGAACCAGGCGGTGCTGGTGGATCTGGCTCACCGCCGGTTCTACATGTTCGGGATCGAGATCTGGCCGCACGAGTTCTATTTCGTGGCGGGCCTGCTGATCATGG
>JAYSCF010000246.1:0-2637 GCA_041915005.1 Novosphingobium sp. | reverse complement strand
GCGTTAAACGAAAGCCCTTCGTGCCTTCGTGTCTTCGTGTGAACCAAACCATTGCACCGCCACCCGGCCCCGGATAATCCCAGCGCCATGCAGGCCCGCTTCAGCAAAGACCAGGATCCCGCCACCTGGTGCGGCGCAATCACCATTTTCTTCCTGGCGCTGGTCTGGTGGCGGCTGGCGATCCCGCACGAAATCTATTTCGACGAGGTCCACTACGTCAACGCGGCGCGCAAGCAGCTGGACCATATCCGGGTGAATCCCGAGCATCCGATGCTGGCCAAGACAATCCTGGCGATGATGATCGAATGGCTGGGCGACCGCCCGCTGGTCTGGCGCATTCCTTCGGCCATTGGCGGGGCGCTGGGCCTGTTTGCTTTCAGCCGGATCGTCTGGTTCGCCAGCGGCAGCGCCCGCGCCGCGATCATCGCCACCGTGCTGCTGGCGACCGACTTTTTCTGGTTCATCCAGAGCCGGATCGCCATGCTCGACATGACCATGGCCAGCCTCGCGATGCTCGCCGGGTGGCAGCTCGCCGCAGCCTTGCGCCTGCCCCATCAAGCCCGCTGGAGACTGGCGCTGGGCGGCGTGCTGATGGGCCTGTCGCTGGGTGCCAAGTGGTCGGTCGCGCCGCTCCTCGCCCTGCCCGGCCTGGCGTTCCTGATCCTCAAGCTGCGCGACAACGGCTGGCGCTTTGCCTGGGCGCGCAGCGGTGGCCCGGTGCCGGGGATCAGCCTGATCGAAGCGGCAATCTGGCTCGGCCTGGTCCCGCTGGCTGTCTATTGGGCGACCTTCTGGCCCGCGTTCCACTGGGCCGCCCGCCCGGTCGATCCGTGGGACCCCCTCGGCTGGCACCAGCACATGCTGATGCTGCAGGACAGCGTGAAGAAGCCCCACCCCTACCGCTCGGTCTGGTATCAATGGATCAGCAACTGGCGCGCGATCTGGTATCTCTACAAGGAAGTCGAAGGCGCCCAGCGCGGGATCGTGCTGATCGGCAATCCCTTTACCATGTACGCCGGGCTGGTCGCGCTGGTCTGGGCGGCAATCGAAGCCGTCCAGCGCCGCCGCAAGGACCTGATCGCCCTCATCGCGCTCTACGTTGCATCGCTGCTGTTCTGGGCGCTGTCGGGCAAGCCGGTGCAGTTCATCTATCACTATCTGCTGCCCAGCACCTTCCTGATGGCGATCCTGGCGCTGGCGCTGGACGCAGCGGGACAGCGCAAGGACCGCTGGCGGAGGCTGATGCCCATTGGCATTGGCCTCAGCGTGATTATGTTCGCCGTGTTCTATCCGATCATTTCGGCCTTCCCGCTATGCTGCGGCAGGCCCAGTTTCGAATTCTGGATGTGGTTGCCGCGCTGGCGCTGATCCGCACAGACTGAAGACAGAGGGGATTTCACCAATGACCGATTGCAGCCAAGAGCTGACCTTTGCCCGTGGCCCGGCGCTCAAGAACCGGATGATGCTGGCCCCGCTGACCAATCTGCAAAGCCATGCCGACGGCACGCTTTCGGATGACGAAATCCACTGGCTGACCATGCGGGCCAAGGGCGGGTTCGGCCTGGTCATGACTGCCGCCGCCCACGTTCAGCGCCAGGGTCAGGGCTTTCCCGGCCAGTTGGGGATCTGGTCAGACGACCACTTGCCGCGCCTGACCGAACTGGCGAGCAAGCTGCGCGAAGAGGGCGCGGTTTCCTCGGTCCAGTTGCACCACGCCGGGATGCGCAGCCCGCGCGACCTGATCGGCGAAGCGCCGCAGGGTCCGTTCGAGGATGCCGAAACCGGCACCCGTGCCCTTTCGACTGCCGAAGTCGAACAACTCCGCGACGATTTCATCGCCGCTGCGGTCCGCGCGGACAAGGCCGGGTTCGACGGGGTCGAGATCCACGGCGCCCACGGCTATGTCCTCGCCCAGTTCCTGGATGCGCAGAACAACCAGCGCGAGGACCGCTACGGCGGCAGCTTTGAAAACCGCAAGCGCCTGATCCTGGAAGTGATCGACGGGGTGCGCGCCGCAACCCGTGCCGATTTCCAGGTCGGCCTGCGCCTATCGCCGGAGCGCTTCAACATCGACTTTGCCGAGGCCAAGGCTTTCGCCCAGGAAGTGATGGAAAGCGGCCAGCTCGATTATCTCGACATGTCGCTGTGGGATTGCTTCAAGGCTCCCGTAGGCGAGCCGGACGATGCCGCACCGCTGATCTCGCACTTTACTGCCCTACCGCGCGGCAAGACCCGGCTGGGCGTGGCAGGCAAGATCATGGACGCAGCCAAGGTCCAGGCCTGCCTTGATGCCGGTGCGGACTTTGTCCTGATCGGACGCGGCGCGATCCTTCACCACGACTTCGCCGCGCGTTGCATCGCGGACGCCAGCTTTGCCTCAGTAAAGAACCCGGTCAGCGAAGCGCACCTGCGCGCCGAAGGCCTGGGCGAGGCTTTCGTCAGCTATATGAAGACCTGGCCCGGCTTTGTCGGCGAGCCGGTGGAGGCATAGCCACGGCTGGTCGCTGACGCGCAGCGTCCGGTTTCCTTGATGGGCTGGGCCCCGGGCGGGGGCCGGGGGGGGGTTTTTCGGGGGGGGATTTTGGGGGGGGGGGGGCGCCCTTCCCCCAACACGGGGCCCCCGCGGCGGGCCGGGGG
>JAYSCF010000245.1:0-2664 GCA_041915005.1 Novosphingobium sp. | reverse complement strand
TGGCCGGGGTCCACTTGGGCGTGGGGAAGCGCGCGGCGGGTTCCGCCCGCCCGCCCGCCGGGGCATTATAGGCCATCCACAGTTGGGTGGCCGGCAGCCCGAGATCGCGGGCCAGGCGGGTCAGCGGCTGGTATTGCCCGGGGCTGCCGATCCGCGCCTGATAGCGCAGCACTTCGTCGGCAAGGCCGTCCTCGCCCACTTCGGCCAGCATCGCGGCGGTGCGGACATTGGGAATGTCGCGCAGGCCCTGCCAGTCGGCGGGGGAAAAGTCGGGCTGTTCGTGGGTGCGGGGCAGGGCGAAGCCAAGCTGCTCTGCCGCCAGCATGCCGTAAAGCGTTTCGTCATAGCGTGCCGCTGCCTTGAGCGGCATCGAAGCCTTTTCCGGCTGGCGGCAGCGCACCAGCGCGCGGCTTTGCCAATAGAGCGCGGCGGCGGACAGTTCGGCATTGTCGGATGCCTTGACCGTGCGGGCAAAGGCATCGCCCGCACCGGCGCAGTCATCAAGTCGCCACGCGGCAAGTCCGGCAGTCCACAGCCCCTCTGCCACCCACGGCCCGGCGCCATCGGCAGCGGTCTGGGCCAGGGCATAGGCCGAGGCGTCGTCATTCTCGATGTAGAAGCTCCAGGCGATCTTCGCGCGCCATTCGGCCCGCGTGGGGAGCGATAGCTGGGTGTCGATCCCGTCGAGCAGGGCCTTGGCCCCGGCCGGGTCATCGGCCTTGATCCGCGCGGTGATCGCGCTCGACACGGCGGCGGGCATGGTCCCGTCGTTGGTGTCGCGCGGGCGGATCCGCTTGGGCCGATTGGGCATGGTGGTGAACAGGTTGGCCCCGGGCAGGGCCGGCAGGCTGGTCGCCCCGCGCTTCAAGGCCAGAGCCTCGACCTGTTCGGCCTGGGGCAGCTGCAGCCCGGTTTCGAGCCAGCTGGACAGCGCGGGTAGTTCGATCCGGGGGGAATTGGGGGCCAGATAGTATTCCGCGCGGGCAACCTGGTGCAGCGGGCCATCGGGCTTTTCGGTGAACATCGCCTGGACGCGGACCCAATCGGCCTTGTCGATCGCGGCGAACAGGGCCTTGTACCAATCGCGGTCTTCGCGGCTGAGCAGGGTCGGCACGGCGGTGCGATCGGCGCGGTTGCCGAAATAGGTCAGCGCCGCGCTATTGGCCTGCGCCGCCGCCGGCAGGGCAAGGGCGGCCAGCGCCAGCACCCGGGCGGTCAGGCGCCCGGCCCTGCCTGATCTGGAACCTGCCTTGAAACCCGCCGTCACGATTGCGTTATGCCCATCCAACCCGGGCCGGGTCAGCTGCTCCAATCGAGCAATTGCTGCCACAGCCTTGCCTTGCCTTTAGGCCGCGCCATGAGCGTGGCCAGCCCCGGCGCGACAAGTGCCGGGATGCTGGCGCTGTCATGGGCAAATTGGCGCAAAGGTTCAGTGGTTTTCGTCGGATCGTGGCCAAGAAGCGACGAGATGTGGCTGCCAAGGACCAGCAACCGCTGCGGCGCGGCCAGTGCCACGTGGCGGCAAGTAATGTCCCCTAGGCCGGCTTCCTGCATTCCGGCCCAGTCGGGCATGGGCATGTGGCGCGGCAGGACGCTGGCGACATAGGCCTGATCGGCCGGCACGCCCAGCGCGCCAAGGATCGCATCGAGCAGCCGCCCTTGCGGGCCAGACAGCAGGCGTTCGCCATCGTCTGCCTCGGGATGGTCAACCAGCACCATCAGCGCGGCTCCGGCCGGGCCGCGCGGCGCAACGCGCCCGGCAACCTGCCCGCCATCGAGCGATGGTTCGGTTGTCCACCACGCGGCAAAGGCGGCAAGATCGCTCGGCAGGGTATCGGCCGGCCCGCCCATCCGCTCCACCGGTGGGGGCGGAGGCGGTTCGAACCGGGGCTGGGCCTGGCGCGGATCGCCCTTGGTTTCAGGTTCGGCCAGCCACGACTGCGATTCGTCGGCATAGTCATGATCGACCCCGGCATCGCGCCACCACGCAATTGCGGCGGCAAAATCGCCCGCGTCGATGCCGCTACGACCTGCTGCGGCGGGGGCTTGATGATCGGAGAAAGTCACAATTGCGGTCTTGACCTGCTGCTGCGCTGCAATCAAGGCTCAAGCGAACGATTAATTGGAACTCAACGCAGGGTGGGTGTGAAATGAGCGAACGGGAATCGATGCCGTATGACGTCGTGATCGTGGGTGGCGGGCCGGCTGGCCTGGCTGCGGCGATCCGGCTTAAGCAGGTCAATGCCGATCTTTCGGTCTGCATTCTGGAAAAGGGCTCGGAAGTCGGCGCTCACATCCTTTCGGGCGCGGTGGTCGATCCCAAGGCGCTTGACGAACTGCTGCCGGAATGGCGAACCGATGGTTGCCCGATGTCGGAAACCCCGGTGACCGACAACTGGCACTGGGTGCTGACCCGCGGCAAGCACATCTCGATCCCGCACTGGCCGATGCCTCCGTTCATGTCGAACCATGGCAACTACACCGGCAGCCTTGGCAACCTGTGCCGTTGGCTGGCGGGCAAGGCCGAGGAACTGGGGGTCGAAATCTTCCCCGGCTTCCCCGCTTCGGAAGTGCTGTATAACGAGGATGGCTCGGTCAAGGGCGTTGCCACGCAGGACATGGGCGTGGCGCGCGATGGCAGCCACAAGGCCGATTACCAGCCCG
>JAYSCF010000244.1:0-2686 GCA_041915005.1 Novosphingobium sp. | reverse complement strand
TATGCCCATGTCGAAACCCGGGTCAGCGAGACGCTGGATGCGGCCGTGGCGGCGGCGGGGTCCGAGCCGCGCGCGCGGCTCGATGCCTTCGTCACCGCCAGCTTCGCCCCGCCGCTGGCGAGCGGGGAACTGCTTGCCACCTGGATCGCCTTCTGGAGCCTGGTGCGGGTGCGCGGCGACATCGCCCGCCAGCATGACGAGCAATATGCCGCCTCGCGCGCCCGGCTGGAAAGCCTGCTGGGCGAATGCGGCCTTGCCCCTGAACGCCTGCGCCGCGCCGCCATCGCGATCACCGCGCTGGTCGACGGGCTGTGGCTTGAGCTGTGCCTTTCGCCGCAGGCCTTCAGCGCCGCGGAAGCGGACGCGATCGCCCGCTCCGCGCTCGACGCCTTACTTCGATAGTTCGGTCAGCAGGGTGAGGTAATAGGTCACCCCCGGGGCGATGTTCGACAACCGCACGCGTTCATTCAGACCGTGGCTGAAGTCTTCCGAATCCTTGCTGAAGGTCGGGCTGGCGCCATAGCTCGCCACGCCGACATGGCGATACCACATCGAATCCGACGCGCCCGAGGACTGCGAGGGGAACACCGGCACGCCGGGATAGGCCGCCCCCATCGCCTTGTTGACCGCGCCCAGGAAATCGGCGCGCATCGGCGATGCCGGGGTGGCGACCGAACCTTCGGTCACGTCCGAGAACTTGACCTGCGGCACGTTGGCCACGCCGGCCAGCTCAGCCATGATGTCGGCGGGCTTGTGCCCGGGGAAGATGCGGCAGTTGATGTTGGCCGTGGCACGCTGGGGTAGCGCGTTGAGCGCGTGGCCGCCGCTGACCATGGTCGGCACGCAAGTGGTGCCGATCTTGCCGACATAGGCCGGATTGGCGCGCAGCACCGCAATCGCGGCTTCATCCGCCGGATTGGCGGCAAAGGCACGCATCGCCGCGGCCAGCTTGGCATCTGGCTCGAACTGCGCGGCCTTTTCGAAATAGGCCTTGGTCAGCGGGCTGACTTCGGGCTTGAAGTGGTAGGCCCCGATCCGTTCAAGCGCGGCCGAAAGCTGGGCAATGGCGTTTTCGGGCCGCGGGGCAGAGCTGTGCCCGCCGGCATTGGTCACTTCCAGCTGGAAGTCCGAATAGGTCTTTTCGGCGCCCTGCCAGGTCCAGTAGAGCGGCTTGGTGCTGGCCTCTTCATAGGTGCCGCCGCCGCCATCGATGTTGATCACCAGCTCGGCATTCTTGAGCCGCTCGGCAATCGCCGCGCCGGTTTCCATCGTGGTTTCCTCATCGCCCGAGAACTGCAGGACGATCGTGCGCTTGGGCTTGTAGCCCGAGCGGCGCAGCTCGATCAGCGCCGACGTGGCGAGCGCCGCATCGAACTTCATGTCGCTGGCGCCGCGGCCATAGAGGATGCCGTTTTCGACCACCGGGGTGAAGGGATCGCGGGTCCAGTCGGCGGGCTTGGCTTCGACCACGTCCATGTGGCCCGAGATCACCAGCGGCTTGAGCGCGGCATCGCTGCCCGGCCAGGTGGCGATCATGTAGGCGGTCTGCTTGAACGGCACGATCTCGATCTGGCCTTCGTTCCAGCCTGCGGCGAGCAGCGCGGTCTTGACCACGCCCAGCGCCTTGTCGGTCTGGTTGCCCGGGCCGTTGACCGAGCGCAGCGCGATCAGCTGCTTGGCCAGGTCCAGCGTCTGGGCTTCGGCCTCGGGGTGCGCCTTGGGCTTGGCAGCAGCCGGGGCGGCAAGGCCCAGGGCAAGCCCGGCAGCAAGCGCGGTGGCGGCGAGGAACGGGGTCTGACGCATCGACGAATCTCCTTTTCAGCCTTGGCCTAGCCAAGCCCGCGCGCAAAGTTGAGGCCCTTTTCAAGTTATTCTGCAAACAGCATCCCGGGCCGGCCCAGCGCCGCCAGGCACGCACGGATATTTCAGACGCAGACGTATTCACGCCTCCAGCGCCCGTTTGCGCGCCCAGCGCGCGACTGAATTGGTTTGCGCTGCACTGGCGCCGGTGCCGGGGCACTGGTAGGTCCAAGGCTGCTTGCGGCGGGAAAACCGCGGGCCAAAGCCGGAATCACCGGACGCACGAGGACGAACCATGAGTTTCACGGCCAATAGCCTGTTGCTGTTTGGCGCAACCGGCGATCTGGCGCAGCGGATGCTGCTGCCGTCGCTTTGCGCGCTTCATGCCGATGGGCTGGTTCCCGAGGATCTGCGGATCATTGGCACCGCCCGCCACGAATTCGACGACGGCGCCTATCGCAACTTCGCGCGCGAGGCGCTGGAGAAGTTCCTCCCCGCCGAACGCCGCGGCTCGATGGCCGGGTTCCTCAACCGGCTGCACTACCAGGCGCTGGATGCCAACGACACCGCGGGCTTTGCCGCGCTGGCCGAAAAGGTCGGCCCGACCGACGGCGGCCTGGCGATCTTCCTGTCGACCGCACCGAGCCTGTTCGAGCCGACCATCACCGGGCTTGCCGCTGCCGGGCTGACCGGCGAGAACGTGCGCATCGGGCTGGAAAAGCCGCTCGGCACGTGCCTTGCCACCAGCCGCGAGATCAACGACGCCGTCGCCCGCGCCTTCCCCGAGGACCGGACCTTCCGGATCGACCATTACCTCGGCAAGGAAACGGTGCAGAACCTGCTGGCGCTGCGCTTTGCCAACATCCTGTTCGAACCGCTGTGGAAC
>JAYSCF010000243.1:0-2699 GCA_041915005.1 Novosphingobium sp. | reverse complement strand
CGCCTTCCTTGCCCCAGGTGGAGCGGGTTTCGAACACGGTTCCGTCGGTCATCTGCACCTTGATGGTGTGATAGTCGGGATGGATATCGGCCTTCATGGGTTCGTTCTTTCGCTATGACCGGTTCCGACCGGTCGGAAATTGAAGCGCGGCGCTTAGCCGCAACTTGCGGCTAAATCAAGCGGTCGGCGCATACGCGATCATCGCGGTGAACTGCACCTCGCAGGTCACCTTGCCATCGACCGATGCCTTGCCCCAGAACTTGCAGACCCGCGCCCGCTTCTGGATGAAGCCGGCTTCGAGGTTCAGCAGCACGCCCGGCTCGACCGGAGCGCGGAACTTGGCCTCTTCGATCGCCATGAAATAGACGAGCTTGCCCGAGCCAGCCAGTTCGAGCGTTTCGATCGCAAGGATCCCGGCCGCCTGGGCCAGCGCTTCGATCTGGAGGACGCCCGGCATGATCGGACGGCCCGGGAAATGCCCCTGGAAGAAGCCTTCGTTGAAGGTCACGGCCTTGACCGCGTGGATCTGCTCGTCAGGGACGAGCGCGACCACGCGGTCAACCAGCAGCATCGGATAGCGATGCGGCAAGGCGGCCAGGATCTTCGGGATGTCGTAGCTGATCGCTTCGCTCATCTCGTTGCCCCCAAGACCCAAATTAACGGCCGTCCGGCTGCGGGCCGGCGGGCTTCTGCGCCCCGGCGGCGGCCGGCTGGGCAGCCTGCTGCTGCGCGGCCTGCTGCTGGGCAGCCTGTTCGCGCAGCTGGCGCGGCATCCAGCCGCTCGGCGGAACGAGCTGCATCTTGCTCGACGGGATCAGCGTGTTGAGTTCAACGATCACGTCGTCGGTCAGCTCATAGGCGTTGGCGCGGGCGATCACGGCTTCGGGCTGAAGCAGCAGGGTCACGCCCTGCTTGACCATCGCGGCCTGGACGGCTTGGTCGAGCTGATCGGCGATCTGCTCCTTCACGTAGGCTTCCGACTGGGCCAGCGGCGCGAGCGCCTTTTCGATGTCCTGCTTGCCCTGGGCTTCCAGCTGCTGGGCAGCCGAATATTCCTGCTGCAGCAGGGCATCGGGCTTCTTGGCGGCGGCATCGGCCTTGAGCTTGTCGTATGCGGCCTTGAGCTGCGCATCGAGAGCGGCCTTGCGCTGGCGCGCGGCATCGATCTGCGGCTTGTAAGTGGTCGGCTGCTGCTGCTGGGCCAGACGGTAGGCGTCGGTGTTGGCAATCGCGGCTTCGATGTTGAGGACGCCAATGCCCTTGACGATCACGGCGGCGCTGGGCGCAGCGGCGGCGGCCGGTGCAGCGGCTTCGGCGGGCTTGTCCTTGGCGAAAGCCGGGGCGCTGATCGCCAGCGCGAGGGCGGTGCCCAGCAGGGTCTTGGTCACAGTGTTCATCAGAATTGGGTTCCTACGTTGAAAGTGAAGGCCTTGGTGTCGTCCCCTTCGACCTTGGTCAAAACCTTGGCAAAGTCGATGCGGAACGGACCGAAAGGCGAGTTCCAGTTGACGCCGATACCAACCGAGATGCGCGGCTTGGGCGAATTGCCCACGAAGCGTTCGCGGAAGGCCGGAATGGTGCTGCCGATCGCAGTGTTGGCGGTGGTGCCATCAACCGTGCTGATCGAATTGGTAACCGCGGTGGTCGAGCCATCGGCGTTGACCTGCGTGTAAAGGGCATTGCCGCTGGAATCGCGGGTCGGGATGAAGATCCCGTTGGGGAACGGGCTCGACTGCAGGACCGGGCTCGTCACGCCCCAGACTGCGCCCATATCGGCGAAGATCGAGGGCCGCAGGCCCATTTCCTTGGCCCCGGAGCCGAGCGGAATTTCAAGCTCGGCATGGCCCAGGTAGTAATATTTGCCGCCCAGCGAATCGTCGACCACCTGGTTGCGATCGGTGATGACCTTGGGGTTCCCGCTGCCGTCATCCACGATATATTCGCGCAGCACGCGCGGGCCAACGCCGCGGATGTCGAAGCCGCGGATGGTCGGTTCGCCCAGGTAGAAGCGGTCGGTCAGGCGGACGCTGTCCGAACCCAGCGTGGCGTTACCGCCGCTGTCGAGCGAACGGATCGCGCCCGCTTCGCCGCGCAGCGAGAAGATGAAGCCCTTGCCCACCGGATAATACTGCGCCGCGTTGAGCCGCAGGCGCGCATATTTGACCGAACCGCCCAGCCCGGCAAATTCGGTCGAAACCGAAGCCGAACGGCCGCGCGTGGGATGGACCCGGTTGTCGAGCGAGTCATAGATCAGCGACAGCCCGAGGATCGAGCTGGTCCGCCGCCCCAGCGCGTCGCACATGTAGCGGCCGGCAAGCAGCGGATCGCATTCCAGCGTCGGCGGGTTCTGCCGGCTCGAGAAATACTGCGTCTGATCGAGCGTGATGTCATCGAGGTTGAGCGTGTAGCTCCCCACCGCCGAGACATATTCGGTCAGCGGGATCCCCGCGCGCACCTGGAAGCCGGTGGTCGACTGGCTGTAGAGGTTGTTGCGGTTCGAATTGTAGTAGTTGAAGCTGTTGAGATCGCGGCGATAGACGTTCACGCCCAGCGAGACGTTGCGATCGAACAGGTACGGCTCGGTAAAGCTGACTTCCGCGCTCTTCGAATAGTTCGAATAGGACAGGCTCAGACCGATGGTCTGGCCGCGCCCGCGGAAGTTGCGCTGCTGGATCGAGCCCTGGAAGATCAGCTTTTCA
>JAYSCF010000242.1:0-2718 GCA_041915005.1 Novosphingobium sp. | reverse complement strand
GTAGAACGCGCCATACTTGCTGCCCGCCGGGGCATTGGTGATCAGATCCTTGAGCTGGGCCGAGGTGCGTTCGCGCAGGTCATCGAAGGCGCCGATCGAGGGGCGGTCGCCCGGGATCTCGGTCGCGTCCATCCACTTGCCCGAGGTGAAGCGCAGGAAATCGTCGCCGGCCTTCACGGCGGCGTCCCCGCCGGCAAGGTCCACGCCCCAGGCGCCGATCGCGGGCTTGGCAGCGGCGGTGGCGGCGGGCGTATCGGCGGCGGCCAGCGGGGTGGTGGCCAGCGGCGCGGCGAGCACGGCCAGCGCGGCGGCGGAAAGGAACAGGCGAGTTTTCATGACGGTTATTCTCCCGAGAACCGGATGCGCGGCCATGCCCCGGAACGGGCGGGCGCGAGGATGGCCATTCCTTGCGCGCGGCGCGCGCCCGGTCAATGCCGTTTGCAGAGGCGTGGCGGCGGTTGGTGGAGTGCCGGGGCAGATTGCCCACAGCTGCGGTGACCCCGTGCGGGTCTGGGCGCTTGCCTGAATTGAACAGATGTGGAACAGATCGACGCCATGTCGCTTACCAAGATTGTCGTGCGCGGCGCGCGCGAGCACAACCTCAAGGGCTTCGATGTCGAGCTGCCGCGCGATAGCCTGATCGTGATCACCGGCCTGTCGGGTTCGGGCAAGTCGAGCCTGGCCTTCGACACGATCTATGCCGAAGGCCAGCGCCGCTATGTCGAAAGCCTTTCGGCCTATGCGCGCCAGTTCCTCGAGATGATGCAGAAGCCCGATGTCGAGCATATCGACGGGCTCAGCCCCGCGATCTCGATCGAGCAGAAGACCACCAGCCGCAACCCGCGCTCGACCGTGGCGACGGTGACCGAGATCTACGACTATATGCGCCTGCTCTGGGCGCGCACCGGCGTGCCTTACAGCCCCGCCACGGGCGAGCCGATCAGCGCGCAGACCGTCAGCCAGATGGTTGACCGGGTGATGGCGCTGCCCGAAGGCACGCGGGCCTACCTGCTTGCCCCGGTGGTGCGCGGCCGCAAGGGCGAATACCGCAAGGAATTGGCCGAATGGCAGAAGGCGGGCTACACCCGCGTGCGGATCGATGGCGAGCTGGTCGCGATCGAGGACGCCCCCGCGCTCGACAAGAAGTTCAAACACGACATCGAAGTGGTGGTCGATCGCATCGCGGTGCGCGATGGCATCCAGACCCGGCTGGCCGACAGTTTCGAGCAAGCCCTGAAACTGGCCGAAGGGCTGGCCTATGTCGATCTGGCGGACGGGGTCGTGCCGGGCCGCGAGGGTGAGGAATCCGGCGGCGCGATGAAGGGCGCAGGCCTGCCTGCCAATCGCATCGTGTTCAGCGAAAAGTTCGCCTGTCCGGTCTCGGGCTTCACGATCGAAAGCATCGAGCCGCGCCTGTTCTCGTTCAACGCGCCGCAGGGCGCCTGCCCGGCCTGTGACGGGCTGGGCGAAAAGCTGCTGTTCGATCCGCAGCTGGTCGTGCCCAACGAGGCGCTCAGCCTCAAGCAGGGGGCCGTGGTGCCCTGGGCCAAGTCGAACCCGCCTTCGCCCTATTACATGCAGGTGCTGGCCAGCCTCGCGGCCGAATTCGGCTTCAGCCTTGAAACGCCGTGGCAGGATCTGCCGGGCGAAGTGCGGCTGGTGATCCTCTATGGCACCGGCGGCAAGCCGGTGGCGCTGACCTTCATGGACGGCAAGAAGAGCTACACCGTGCAGAAGGCCTTCGAAGGCGTGATCGGCAATCTCAACCGCCGCCTGCTGCAAACCGAAAGCGCCTGGATGCGCGAGGAACTGGGCAAGTTCCAGACCGCGCAGCCCTGCGAAACCTGCGAAGGCAAGCGGCTCAAGCCCGAGGCGCTGGCCGTCAAGGTGGCGGGCGAGGATATCTCCACCATCACCCACCTCTCGGTTGCCGCCGCGGTGGACTGGTTCGGGTCGCTGCACGATCAGCTGACCAGCCAGCAGCAGCAGATCGCCAAGGCCATCCTCAAGGAAATCAACGAACGGCTGGGCTTCCTCAACAACGTCGGGCTCGATTACCTCAACCTCGATCGCACCAGCGGCACGCTGTCGGGCGGGGAAAGCCAGCGCATCCGTCTCGCCAGCCAGATCGGCTCGGGGCTGTCGGGCGTGCTCTACGTGCTCGATGAACCCTCGATCGGCCTGCACCAGCGCGACAATGACATGCTGCTCGCCACGCTGCGCCGGCTGCGCGATCTCGGCAACACGGTGATCGTGGTCGAACATGACGAGGACGCGATCCGCACCGCCGATCACATCGTCGATCTGGGCCCCGGCGCGGGCGTCCACGGGGGCGAGATCGTGGCCCAGGGCAGCCTCAAGGATATCCTCAAGGCCAAGGACAGCCTCACCGGCCAATACCTCTCCGGCCGCCGCAAGATCGACGTTCCGGAAAAGCGCCGCAAGGGTAACGGCCATCACATCACCGTGCATAACGCGCGGGCCAACAACCTTACCGGGGTAACGGCCAAGTTCCCGCTCGGCACCTTCTGCTGCGTCACCGGGGTTTCGGGCAGCGGCAAGTCCAGCCTCACGCTCGATACGCTCCACGCGGGCGCCGCGCGCGCGCTCAATGGCGCGCGGGTGGTGGCAGGCGCGCATGACAAGATCACCGGGCTGGAACGCTGCGACAAGGTGATCGAGATCGACCAGTCGCCCATCGGCCGCACCCCGCGCTCC
>JAYSCF010000241.1:0-2859 GCA_041915005.1 Novosphingobium sp. | reverse complement strand
CGGAGGCAATCATGCACTAACAAACAACACGGACCACTCAGTGGGGGCCGGTCAACCCGCGTGACGGCCAACGAAACCGTCACCTGGTCGATCGTGGGCGGGGCCGATGCCGCGCAGTTCACCATCGCGGCGGACGGCACCATCACCTTCCGCACCGCCCCGGACTTTGAAAACCCGGCCGACGCCGATCACAACAACGCCTATATCGTGCAGGTCCAGGCCCGCGACGCGGCAGGCAACCTTTCGACCCAGACGATCACCGTTACCGTGCTCAACCTGGACGAAATCACCCAGAAGCTGAACGCGATCTCGGCGCAGCTGCGCTCGAACCTGCGCAACTATGCCTTTGGCAGCCTGCAGGACATGCTCTCGTTCAACGAAGGGCTGATGCAGAACACCGCCGATGGCGATTGCAACGCAGCCAAGGGCAAGAAGGCTGTCCACGGTTCGGTGCGCGCCAACCAGAGCGGCGAAAACGTCGACCTGAAGCTGTCGCAGCAGCTCAACGCCTGCGCCACCCGCGTGCGGATCTACTTCGACATGGGCCTTGCCGCCTCGTCGATGCAGGGCAACGCCAACCTGCGCGCGCTCGGCTCGATCCGCGCCGAAACGCTGGTTGCCAAGGACGTTACCCTGGGCCTCGGCGTGATGGGTTCGTTCGCATCGGACAGCCTGACGAGCTTTGCCAACAGCTCGATCTCGGATGAATCGCTGCAGGGCAACCTCTATGTCCGCGCCCGCCTCAGCGACACGCTGCGCGCCGGCGCCTTCGGCAGCATCGGCCGGGCCTGGTATCGCTTCGGCCTGCACGACGATGGCTTCAACATGACTGGCCGCATGACCGGCGACCGCTATGCCTATGGCGCCATGCTGAGCGGTGACACGACCCTTGCCGGGATCAAGGTCACCACCGACATCGCGCTGTCGCGCGCGGTCGAAAAGCTGGGCAGCGCCAGCCTGGCCGCCAACTACAAGGGTGAAAGCCGTTCAGGCATCGCCTTTGCGGTCGGCACGGTCGATGCGACCCGACTCTCCGTTCCGGCGCACCTGCGCCTGATCTCGCGCGGGGATGAAAAGTCGACCACCGGGCGCTCGTTGATGCTGACCTTCAGCCCGGGCCTGCTGTGCGAAGACAAGTCGGCCGATGCCTCGGGCCTGCAGTGCGGCTATCAGCTGGGCGGCAAGCTGTCGCTGGCCACCAGCAGCCGCGACCGCGCCTACATCGACGCCCGGCACGAAGACGTGAGCGGCAACACCCGCGAAGTGATCTCGCTGGGCTATGCGCACCGCTGGGGTCCGTTCGAACTGGGCGCTTCGGTCGATCAGCAGATGGCCTCGCTGCGCGGCGACAGCCGTGCGATGGTCCGCCTGCGCTTCGTCGGCCTCTAAGCCGCTGAACCGCGGAGCCATCCGCGACACAAACAGAAAGGGGGCTGCCCACCGGCAGCCCCCTTTTTCGTGCCCCTTTTCCGATAGGCGCGATCAAGCCGCGGTCATCTGCCCTTCCACACCGGCGCGCGTTTTTGGGCAAAGGCCAGCGGCCCTTCGCGCGCATCCTCGCTGCTGCGCCAGGCGATGAACGCGGGATCGCCCGGCTGCGCCCCCATCGCCGTTTCAACATCGGCCGCGGCCAGGCCGCGCAGCACCAGTTCCTTCGATGTGCGAACCGAAACCGGCGAAGCGCGCAGGATGTCGGCGCACCAACGCGCTGTGGCCGCAGCAAGATCGCCGTCCGCCACCACTTCGGTCACGAAGCCCATCCGCAGCCCGTCCTCCGCGCTCGCCCGGCGGGCGGCCAGGATCATCCCCATCGCCTGCTTGAGCGGCGCCTGCCGGGCCAGGCGGTGCAGCCCGCCGCCCAGCGCGATCGCGCCGACCAGCGGCTCGGGCAAGCCAAAGCTCGCGCTCTGGGCGGCAACCACGATGTCGCAGGCCAGCGCCAGTTCGAACCCGCCGCCCAGCGCCAGGCCGTTGACCGAGGCGATCACCGGCTTGGAGCAATCGAAGCGTTCGATCAGCCCGGCATAGCCGTGCGGCGGATAGCCCCCCGCCCCGCCCGCGGCTGCTTCTTTCAGGTCTGAGCCAGCGCAGAATGCCCGCCCCTCGCCGGTGATGACGCAAACCTGCTCGTCCGGCGCCGCAGCAAAGGCGTCAAACGCCTCCTCCAGCTGCCAGTGCATTGCGGTGGTGATGGCATTGAGCGCATCCGGCCGCGCCAGGGTGATCGTGCGCACCCCATCCGCCACATCGATCCGGATCTCCGCCATTGCCCTTCTCCCCCTTCCGTTTGCAGGCCGCAACGTTTCGGCCCGGCGCAGGAATGACAAGACAATTTTCCTACAAAATCCAATTTGGTTACTTCGTGCGTGAAGTAACACCAAAAAGGAACGACTGATGCCGATTCTCGATGCGCTGATTTCGCCTTTGACCGCGATTATCGACAAACTGATCCCCGACAAGGCCGCGCGCGACAAGGCCAAACTGGAACTGCTGCAACTGCAGGGATCCCAGGAACTGGCCGAAATCAGCGCCCGGCTTTCCGCGATCGTGGCCGAGGCCCATTCGGCCGACCCGTGGACCAGCCGGGCCCGCCCCAGCTTTCTCTATGTCATGTACGTGCTGCTGCTGTGGTCGCTGCCGATGGGCCTGCTCGCCGCCTTTCGCCCCGACACGGCGACCGCGATCGGCCAGGGCATGAACGCTTATCTCGCCGGGTTCCCCGAGCCGCTCTATGCGCTCTTCGGCACGGGCTATCTGGGCTATACCGCCGCGCGCCAATGGGGGAAGATCGCCGGCAGCGACCGCTAGGCGGCGTGGACAAATTCCGCGCGGTCACGGCCGGAGTCAAAAACCGCCAGT
>JAYSCF010000240.1:0-2862 GCA_041915005.1 Novosphingobium sp. | reverse complement strand
CTCTTCGCCCGCGGACAGCAACCGCGCCATGTAATAGAGCGCGGCCGGCGGGTCCGACCCGCGCAGCGCCTTGTGCAGCGCGGAAATCAGGTTGTAATGCCCGTCGCGGTCCTTGTCGTAGACCGCGACCCGGCGCTGCAGGAACTTGCCAAGGCCAGCGGGATCAAGGGCTTCGGGGATCTGCGCGTTGTAGAGCGTTTCAGCCTGGTTGAGCAGGAAGCGCCCATCGCCATCGGCCGAGGCAACCAGCGCCTCGCGCGCCTCGGCGGTCAGCGGCAGCGGGCCGGCCAGGGCCTCCGCGCGGGTCAGCAGCAGATCAAGCGCGGCGGCATCCAGCCGGTGCAGGATCAGCACCTGCGCGCGGCTGAGCAGCGCGGCGTTGAGCGCGAAGCTGGGGTTTTCGGTCGTCGCCCCGACCAGCGTTACCGTGCCGCGTTCGACAAACGGCAGGAACCCATCCTGCTGGGCGCGATTGAAGCGGTGGATCTCGTCCACGAACAGCAAGGTGCGCTGCCCGGCCTTGGCGGCGGTTTCGGCTTCGGCAAAGGCCTTCTTGAGATCGGCCACGCCCGAAAAGACCGCGCTTACCGAAATGAAGCGCATCCCCACCGCATCGGCCAGGAGCCGCGCGGTGCTGGTCTTGCCGGTGCCCGGCGGGCCCCACAGGATCATGCTGGACAGGCGGCCGGCGGCAACCATCCGTCCGATCGCGCCTTCGGGTCCGGTCAGGTGATCCTGCCCGATGACATCGGCCAGCGTGGCCGGACGCAAACGGTCGGCCAGCGGTGCATCCTCGCGCAGCGGCTCGGGCGGCGGCGCGGGCAGGTCATCGACGAACAGGTTGCTCATGGGGCTGACCCTAGAGCCTTGGGCCGCATTTTGCACCAGCCGTTTGGCGCCGTTCCACTTCCATGATAGCCTTCGCCTTGCCTTGCACGACAGCAAGCGAAAGGGGGAAGCATGGAAACAGCACCCACCGGATCACCCGCCCGGCCACGGCTTGGCTATTGGCTGATCGCCCTGCTTGGCCTCGCCTGGAACGCATTTGGCGCGCTGGACTATACGATGACCCGGCTGCGCAATGCTGATTGGCTCAAAGGCGCGGGCGATCCCCAGGCGATCCTGGCCTGGATCGACAGTTTTCCGATCTGGGCGCAGATCGGCTGGGCCTTGGGCGTTTGGGGCTCGGTGGCGGGATCGCTGCTGATGCTGGCGCGTTCGCGCCATGCCGCCAGCGCCTTTGTCGTCTCGCTGGTCGGGGCGATCGCCAGTTTCGGCTACCAGTTCAGCCATCCGCCGGGCGCGGAAGCGGGCTTTGGCGGCAAGGCCATTCCGCTGTTGATCCTGATCGTGGTGGTGTTCTTCTGGCAATATTGCCAGCGCGCGATTGCCCGGGGCGTGCTGCGCTGATCAGCTCTGCCGGGCAGATTTCTGCCGGATCAGGCGCAGATAGGTATCGGCAACGACCTGGTTGATCTGGTCCCAGCTGAAATCGCGGCTGCGTCGTTCCCCGGCAGCGCCATGGGCGGCGCGCAGATCGGCCTGTTCGATATAGCCGCGCAGCGCCTCGGCAAAGCTGTGGACCGCGCCGGGGCGGATCAGGCGGCCCGAGGTGCCGTCATCGACCAGGTTCTGGCTGCCGGTGGCCGCGGCCGCCACGACCGGCAGGCCGCAGGCCATCGCTTCCAGGCTGACATTGCCGAAGGTTTCGGTGGTCGAGGGGAAGAACAGCACGTCCATCGAGGCGACCGCCTTGCCCAGATCCTGCCCGGCCATGAAGCCGGCAAAGATCGCATCGGGCAGGCGGGTTTCAAGCCATTGGCGGGCCGGGCCATCGCCGACGATCACCACCCGGTGCTTGACCCCGCGGCGGCGCAGTTCGTCGATCGTGTCGGAAAAGACGTCGAGCCCCTTTTCCATCACCAGCCGGCTGTGGAAGCCCACCACGATCTCGTCATCGCCCACGCCAAGGCTGCGGCGCCACTCCATAGAACGCTGGCCGGGGTGGAAGATCGTGCGATCAACCCCGCGCGACCAGATGTCGATGTCATAGTTCATGCGTTGTTCGCGCAGCACCTGGGCCATCGATTCCGAAGGCACCACCAGCGCATCGCAGCGGCGGTAGAAGCGGCGCAGGATTGCCACCATCACCGGTTCGAGCCAGGCGAGGTTGTAATAGCGGAAATAGGTTTCGAACCGGGTGTGGACCGAAGCGCAGACCGGCAGACCGCGCCGCCGCGCCCAGCTGACCGTGCGGTGCGCCACCACGTCGGGCGAGGCAACATGGACCACGTTGGGATTGAAGGCGGCAAGATCGCGCTTCACCCGCGGCGAAAGCGCGGCCGGCCAGCGGTATTCAGGGCGGCCCGGGATCGCAAAGCTCGGCACGCTGACCAGGTCGCCCTGCGGCTCGAAGGCGGGCTCGGCAACGGTGGGCGAATAGACCCGCACCTGCGCGCCCTGGCGCAGCAGGTATTCAACCAGCCGGTTCAGGGCCTGGTTGGCCCCGTCGCGGACATAGTTGTAGTTGCCCGTCACCAGGGCAATGCGCAGGTCTGCGGTATCCATCGCGTCGAACTAGCCGATCCGGTGCGCCAGCGCGAGTCGGGCCGTGAAGGCCTGACTCGCACCTGGGCCTGACTTACGCGGCTTCCTTCTTGCGGCTGGCCTTCTTGCGCTCGTTCGGATCGAGGATCGCCTTGCGAATGCGGATCGTCTTGGGCGTGACTTCGACCATTTCATCGTCGTCGATGTAGGCGATCGCCTGTTCGAGCGTCATCACCCGCGGCGGGGTCAGGCGGATCGCATCGTCCTTGCCGGTCGAACGGAAGTTCGTCAGCTGCTTGGACTTCATCGGGTTGA
>JAYSCF010000239.1:0-2875 GCA_041915005.1 Novosphingobium sp. | reverse complement strand
ACCCATTCATTGTATCCTGTGGGTGGTCGGGCCGGGGGCGCGGGCCGGTGATGCAAGCCCCTTTTGAAGACTCTTGGGGACGGGCGGGCAGTTACACCTTGCCAAGCCGCGCGCCGCCGCTAGCTTCGCGCGTCATGGTAAATCCGCGGTCCGGCCCGTGCCGGAACCGTCAGGTTTTAGGGGAAATATATGTTCGGTCGCGTCAAACCGCTCGACGCCATCCTGGCAACTGCCGAAAAGAAATCGCTCCATCGCTCGCTCGGGCCCGTGCAGCTGACCCTGCTGGGGATCGGCGCGATCATCGGCACCGGCATCTTCGTGCTGACGGCTGCGGCCGCGCAGAAGGCCGGTCCGGGGATGATGTACAGCTTCATCATTGCCGGGTTCGTCTGCGCCGTGGCGGCGCTGTGCTATTCGGAACTGGCCGCGATGGTGCCGGTTTCGGGCTCTGCCTACACCTATTCCTACGCCGTGGTCGGCGAACTGCTGGCCTGGATGGTCGGCTGGGCGCTGATCCTTGAATATGCGGTGGCTGCCTCTGCGGTTTCAGTAGGTTGGTCTGGATACTTCATGGGACTTGTGAAAAGCTGGACAGGCTTTGAACTGCCCTTGATGCTCCAGGCCGGGCCGACCTGGACGCTCGCCGGGCCGGACTTTTCGGCCGGCTGGGTCAATGTCCCCGCGATCTTTGTTGCCCTGGCCGTGACCTGGCTGCTGATGATCGGCACCAAGGAAAGCGCCAACGTCAACGCTGCGCTGGTGGCGATCAAGGTGGCGGCGCTGACCATGTTCATCGCGCTGGCCCTGCCGGTGATGAAGGGCGAACATTTCGCCCCGTTCTCGCCCAATGGCTGGGGATCCTCGGGCATGGGGATCATCGGTGCCGCATCGTCGATCTTCTTCGCCTATGTCGGCTTCGACGCGGTTTCGACCGCGGCCGAGGAGACCAAGAACCCGCAGCGCAACGTGCCGATCGGCCTGATCGGCAGCTTGGCGATCTGCACCGTGTTCTATCTGCTGGTCGCCGCTGGTGCGATTGGCGCGATCGGCGCCCAGCCGACCGCGCCGGGCGTGGCCCCGGGCTCAGCCGAATTCACCCAGCAGTGCGCCGCGCTGGTTGCCCAGGGCCAGGAACCGCTGGTCTGCTCGAAGGAAGCGCTGGCCCACGTGCTGCGCGCGATCAACCACAGCTGGGCGGGTGATCTGGTTGGCCTGGCTGCCAATCTGGCGCTGCCGTCGGTCATCCTGATGATGATGTTCGGCCAGACCCGCATCTTCTTCGTGATGGCGCGCGACGGGCTGCTGCCTGAAAAGCTCGCCTCGATCCACCCCAAGTGGAAGACTCCGCACGTGGTGACCATGGTGACCGGCGTGTTCGTGGCCTTTGGCGCGGCGCTGCTGCCGGTGGGCCAGCTGGCCGATATCTCGAACTCGGGCACGCTGTTCGCGTTCTTCATGGTTTCGGTGGCGGTGATGATCCTGCGCCTGCGCGATCCGCACCGCGCGCGTCCGTTCCGCACCCCGCTGATCTGGGTGGTTGCGCCGGTTTCGGTGATCGGCTGCGTGGTGCTGTACTGGTTCCTGCCGTTCGACGCCAAGATGGTGCTGCCGGTGTGGGGCGCGATCGGGCTCGCGTTCTACTTCGCCTATGGCTACCGCAAGAGCCACGTCGGCCGCGGGATCGTCGAGGTTCACGAGGAAGACAGCGATACCCCGCCGCAGCCGGTTGCCCCGCTGCCGGGCGGTGTCGAACTGGACTGATCCTTCGCCCGCATACAGGCACAGACAGGGGCCGCTCTCCACCCGGAGGGCGGCCCTTGTTGCGTCAGGGCCGGTTGCGTCAGGGTCGATTCGCCTTGAGCCGGGCCTGGATGACCATCTGGCGGGAACTGAGCCCGAACTGGCCGCGCAGGAAGCGGCTCACGCTGGCGGCTTCGGCAAAGCCAAGGCGGTGCGCCAGATCGGCAAGATTGGCGCGCCGTTCGCTGGAGAAATATTCCTCGGCCACGCGGCGGCGGACCCGCGCGACCAGTTCCTCGTAAGTCAGCCCGCGTTCGGCCAGCGCGCGCTGCAAGCTGCGGCGGCTCAAGGCCAGGAGTTCGGCAACGAGGTCCAGCGAGGCCCGCCCGCCCGCCAGATTGGTGGCGATCCGCTGTTCGACAAGTTGGGTCAGATCGGCGGTGCGGTCATGGTCGAGGTCTTGAAGCTGGCGTTCCAGATAGCCCAGCATCTGTGCGTTGCCGTGGGGCGAGGGGCGGCGCAGGTCGTCGCGTGAGATGACGATCGCGTTGCGATCGGCCTCGAACACGATCGGGCAGCGATAGAGGCTGCGCAGGAAGCGGACGTCATCCGGGGCAGGCTGTTCCAGTTCAAGCCGCAGCGGATGCCAGTCATCGCCCAGTTGCAGCCGCATGATCCTGAGCCGCACGGTCAGGGTTGCCTGGATGAACTGGCTGCCGCCCATCATGGTGGGGATCATCAGCGATTGGCGCAGCGCGATTTCCTCGCCCTCATCCTCCATCGCCATGGTCAGGGCCTGGCTTTCAAGGTGCAGGTACTGGCAGGAAATCCGCACCGTTTCCTCGATGGTGGGGCAGTGGTCCCACAGCAGGCTGAAGGGGCCGAACCCGCGCGGATTGGTCCACGCCGCAAAGGCCGCGCCCAGGGTTGGCAGGCCGGCCTGCACCGCGCTGACCTGCAGCATATCGACCAGCCCATGGGCGGGCACGCGGTCGCTGCTCTCGCTCGCACGGGCGATGTGCTTGAGCTCGTCGTTCAGAATTCGCTCTAAAGGTAATCCCGTAGTGCGCGCAAAGCGCAGGAATTGCCGCATCGAACCCGAGTGTGCGGAAAAGTCACAGTTCATGGATGGCAC
>JAYSCF010000238.1:0-2875 GCA_041915005.1 Novosphingobium sp. | reverse complement strand
CTGCCCCCACCCCCCCCGACGCACCCAACACGCCGGCCCATGCCACGCGCGACAAGGGCGGCGAACAGCGCCGCCACGCCGGCAAGCTGACCGTTTCGAAGGCGCTCAACGAAGACGAAGGCGCCCGCGCCCGCAGCCTTGCCGCGCTCAAGCGTGCGCGTGAAAAGGAACGCCGCGCCCAGTTCGCCGGCCAGTCGCAGCAGCGTGAAAAGCAGGTCCGCGACGTGATCGTTCCCGAAGCGATCACCGTGCAGGAACTGGCCAACCGCATGGCCGAAAAGGGCGCTGACCTGGTCAAGGCGCTGTTCAAGCTGGGCATGGTCGTCACCGTCAACCAGACGATCGATCAGGATACCGCCGAACTGCTGGTCGAAGAATTCGGCCACACCATCCAGCGCGTCTCGGAAAGCGATGTCGACATCGACAGCGCGGTGGACGTCGATGCGCCCGAAACGCTCAAGACCCGTCCGCCGGTCGTGGCGATCATGGGCCACGTCGATCACGGCAAGACCAGCCTGCTCGACGCGCTGCGCGGGACCGACGTGGTGCGCGGCGAAGCCGGCGGCATCACGCAGCACATCGGCGCCTATCAGATCAAGACCAAGGGCGGCGATCTGGTCACCTTCCTGGATACCCCGGGCCACGAAGCCTTCACCGAAATGCGCATGCGCGGTGCCAATGTCACCGACATCGTCGTGCTGGTGGTGGCCGGTGACGACGGGCTGATGCCGCAGACCATCGAGGCGATCAACCACACCAAGGCGGCCGGTGTGCCGATGATCGTGGCGATCACCAAGAGCGACAAGCCCGAATTCAACCCGCAGAAGATCCGCGAGCGCCTGCTCGAGCACGAGATCCTCGTCGAGGCGATGTCGGGCGAAGTGCAGGACGTCGAAGTTTCGGCCAAGACCGGCGCAGGCCTTGATCAGCTGATCGAGAAGATCCTGCTCCAGGCCGAACTGATGGAGCTCAAGGCCAACCCCGATCGCGCCGCAGACGCGACCGTGATCGAAGCCAAGCTCGACAAGGGCAAGGGCCCGCTGGCGACCGTGCTGATCACGCGCGGCACGCTCAAGGTTGGCGACATTCTGGTGGTTGGCACCCATTCGGGCCGCGTGCGCGCGATGCTGGATGACAAGGGCCGCCAGGTGAAGGCCGCGCCGCCGTCGCTGCCGGTCGAAGTGCTGGGGATCGGCGGGGTGCCGATGGCCGGCGATACGCTGACCGTCGTCGACAGCGAGGCCCGCGCCCGCGAAGTTGCCGGCTACCGTCAGGAAAAGGCCACCGCCAAGCGCACCACCACGGCGCCGACCAGCCTGGAGAACATGTTCTCGGCGCTGTCGGCCAAGCAGGCGGTGATCGAATATCCGGTGGTCATCAAGGCCGATGTCCAGGGTTCGACCGAAGCCATCGTTACCGCGCTCAACCGCCTGTCGAACGACGAGATCAAGGTGCGCGTGCTGCAGTCGGGCGTGGGTGCGATCACCGAAAGCGACGTTTCGCTGGCCCAGGCCTCGGGCGCGCCGATCGTGGGCTTCAACGTGCGTCCCAACGCCAAGGCCCGCGAACTGATCGAGCGCCAGAAGGTGCGGATGAAGTACTTCGACGTGATCTATCACCTGACCGACGACATCGCCAAGGAAATGGCCGGCGTCTGGGGTCCGGAACGGATCGAAACCGTGGTTGGCCGCGCCGAGATCAAGGAAGTGTTCCCGGCTGGCAAGAAGGACAAGGCGGCTGGTCTGCTGGTCCTCGAAGGCTACATCAAGAAGGGCATCTTCGCCCGTCTTACCCGCCAGGACGTCATCGTTTCGAAGACCACCATCGCTTCGCTGCGCCGTTTCAAGGACGACGTTGCCGAAGTGCGCGCGGGCCTCGAATGCGGTGTGGTGCTGCAGGACACCAACGACATCAAGCCGGGCGACATGCTCGAAGTGTTTGAAGTCGAGGAGCGTGAACGCACCCTGTAAGCGGCGCGCCGGATCACGATGCCATCAGGCGGCGTTCGCAGCGCGCGGACGCCGCCGGTGGCTCTCAATGGTGTAACAACAATGAGCCGACAACAAGCCACGCCCGAAACCCGCTCGGTCCGCCTGCTCAAGGTGGGCGAACAGGTGCGTCACGTGATCTCGGAACTGCTCTCGCGCCAGATGGTGCACGACGAGGTGCTGACCGCGCACGCCGTCTCGGTCACCGAAGTGCGGATGAGCCCCGATCTGCGCCACGCCACGGTCTTCGTGAAGCCGCTGCTGGGCGCGGACGAGGAGATCGTGCTCAAGGCGCTGCGCACCAACACGGCCTTCTTCCAGAAGGAAGTGGCGGGCAAGCTGCGGCTCAAATATGCCGCGCGGATCAAGTTCCTGCCCGATGAAAGCTTCGACGAGGCGAGCCGGATCGATGCCCTGCTGGCCGATCCGCGCGTGACCCGCGATCTGGACGAAGATTGATCCTGCCTGATGGCCAAGCTCTATTTCTACTATTCGAGCATGAACGCGGGCAAATCGACCACGCTGCTCCAGGCCGATTTCAATTACCGCGAGCGCGGCATGGCGACCATGCTGTGGACCGCCGCGCTGGATGACCGCGGCGGGGACAAGGCGATCGAAAGCCGGATCGGGCTGCACGCGCACGCCCACCGCTTTGCGCCCGATACCGACCTGTGGGAGCGGATCAGCGGCGCCCACCGGGTCGAGCCCTTGTCCTGCGTGCTGGTCGATGAGGCCCAGTTCCTGACCGAGGCCCAGGTCTGGCAGCTCGCGCGGGTGGCGGACAGCGGCAATATTCCGGTGCTGTGCTACGGCCTGCGCACCGATTTCCAGGGCGAGCTGTTCCCCGGCGCCAAGGTGCTGCTGGGGATCGCGGATTCGCTCGTCGA
>JAYSCF010000237.1:0-2889 GCA_041915005.1 Novosphingobium sp. | reverse complement strand
ACTTTCCAGGCGAGCGCCTTCGACCACTCGGCCACCGCTCCGCATGCACTGGAAGCCGCGCCCTAGCCTGAGGATGAGGGTTTCGCAAGCGCGCAGGACCGCGCTATCATCGCGCCATGACCCGCAGCTTTGGCCTTGCTCCCGGCGCCGCAGAAATCGAGGCACTGGCCCGTGCAGCGCTGGCGCGGTTGCCCGAGGCGTTCCGCGTACACCTGGGCGACGTGCTGGTGCGGGTCGAGGATTTTGCCGATGAGGCGGTGCTGGCCGACCTCGAGATCGCCGACCCATTCGAACTGACCGGCCTTTATGAAGGCGTGCCGCTGGGCGACAAGCATTCCGCACCGAGCGGGACCATGCCTGACCGGATCCGCCTGTTTCGCCGGCCGCTGCTCGATGAGTGGGCCGCGCGCGGGGATGAGAGCCTCGAGCATCTGGTTGCGCATGTGCTGATCCATGAAGTCGGGCATCACTTTGGGCTGTCGGACGAGGCGATGCACGCGCTTGAGGCGCTGGCCGAATAGGGCTTGCGCTTGGGGCGCGGGCGGGCATGCTGAGCAGCATGACCCGGATCCGTTTCAGCCTTGCCGCGGCCATGATGATCGCCGCCCCGCTTGCCGCGCAGGACAAGCCCGCGCTTGCTCCCGCGCAGATCGCGGCTGCGGCGCCCAAGGCGGACTGGGTGGCGATCCCCGCCGCCGATCTGTTGGTGATGGACCTTGCGCCCGATGCGAAGGGCCGGTCCCGCCGGGTGGTGATCCAGCTGATGCCGCCGCCGTTTTCGCAAGGCTGGGTCGGCAATGTCCGCAAGCTGGCTGCGGCGCATTGGTGGGATGGCCTGGCGGTGACGCGGGTGCAGGACAATTACGTTGCCCAGTGGGGTGATCCCGATGGCGAGGACAAGGCCAAGCCGCTGCCGGCGGGTTTGGCCCAGGTTCCCGAAAGCGACTATGCAGCAGCCTATGCGCCGGGCCTGCTCCCCTATGTCCTGACGCCGGCGGGCCAGTCCCCGGCGGAACTTTCGCCGATTGTCGCGGTGGCGCCCGGCGCAATCACGGCGCGGGTGAGCGATGCCTTTGCCGACACCGTGGGCTTCAAGGGCGGGTTTCCGGTGGGGCTGGCCTACCCCAAGCCGGGGGCGAACCCGTTTCTTCCGCTCAAGCCCGAAGCGGTCTGGCCGGTCCACTGCTATGGCATGGTCGGCGTGGGCCGCAACATGTCGCCCGATACCGGTTCGGGGGCCGAACTCTACACGGTGATCGGCCATGCCCCGCGCCATCTGGATCGCAATATCGCGCTGGTCGGCCGGGTGATCGAGGGGATCGAGCACCTTTCCAGCCTGCCGCGCGGGACCGGCCCGCTTGGGGTCTATGAAACGCGGCAGGAGCAGGTGCCGATCGTCTCGATCCGGCCGGGGGGTGAGGTCGCGGGGCTGCCGGCCTATGAATACCTCTCCACCGAGAGCGCCAGCTTTGCGAAATATGCCGATGCGCGGGCCAACCGGCGCGATCCGTTCTTCATCCGTCCGGCAGGTGGGGTGGACATCTGCAACATACCGGTGCCGGTGCGGCGGGCGCAGTGAACGAACGCATCGACCACACGGGCATGCTGTGGCGCTGGAGCGGCGGCAATGGCGGCGCCTGGCACTTCGTCTCGATCGACGGCGCGGCGGGCGAGGCCTTGTCGGCGACCGCACTGATGCGGCGGCTGGAAAAGACGCTGGGCGGGTTCGGCTCGCTCAAGGTCAAGGCGCGGATCGGGGATAGCAGCTTTGCCACCTCGGTGTTCCCGTCGAAAAGCGCGGGCTGGATTCTCCCGGTCAAGGCCAGCGTGCGCCGCGCCGAGGATCTGGCTGAAGGCGACGCAGTGGGCGTGACCCTGGAGTTCTAGATCCGTTCGGCCTGGGCCACCGCGTCGCTGGCGCGCAGCGCCGAGACGATGCGGGTGAGGTGGGCCAGGTCGGACACTTCGAGGTCGATTTCGTAGGTGCCGAACAATTCGTCGCGCCCGGTCATTTCTAGATGGACGATATTGGCGCGGTTGCCGGCGAAGATCCCGGTGGCTTCGGCCAGGGTGCCGGGGCGGTTGTAGAGCACCATGCGCAGGCGGCCGACCGCCCCGGTGGTGCGTTCCCCCCACGACAGGTCGAGCCAATCGGCATCGACCCCGCTGGCCAGCGTCATGCAGCCGATCGAGTGGACCTCAACCCCCTTGTCGGGCACGCGGATGCCGACGATCCGGTCGCCCGGCACCGGGTGGCAGCAATCGGCGAGGTGGAAGGCCAGTCCCGGGGTCAGCCCGCGGATCGAGATCGCGCGTTCCTGCTTGGGCCATTGTTCGGGTTCGGGCAGATGCGCGGCGCTGCCCGGCACCAGGGCTTCCATCACCTGCCGGTCATCGAGCTTGGCCGTGCCGATCGCGACCATCAGGTCTTCCTCGCTCGCCAGGTCGAGCCGGCGGCAGGCGTCCTTGATCGCCTTCTTGCCGATCTTGCTGGGCAGCCGTTCGACGATCTCCTCGAACAGCTTGCGGCCGATGGTGGCCACTTCGGCGCGTTCCTTGGCGCGCACCGCGCGGCGGATCGCGGCGCGGGCCTTGCCGGTCACGACGAAGCCCAGCCAGGAAAGCTGGGGCGAAGCCTTGCGGCTCTTGATGATTTCGACCACGTCGCCGTTCGACAGCGGGGTGCGCAGCGGCATGTGCCGCCCGTTGACCTTGGCCCCGACCGCGAAGTTGCCGAGATCGGAATGGACCGTGTAGGCGAAATCCACCGGGGTCGATCCCTTGGGCAACTGGAACAGCTGGCCCTTGGGGGTGAAGGCGAAGATGCGGTCCTGGTAGATCGCCAGCTTGGTGTGTTCGAGCAGTTCCTCGGCATCGTGGCTGGCATCG
>JAYSCF010000236.1:0-2902 GCA_041915005.1 Novosphingobium sp. | reverse complement strand
CGGCTGCTGCCGCTGTTGCCGTGGCTGCTGCCCCGGCCGCCGCTGCTGAAGCTGCCGAAGAAAAGACCGAATTCGACGTCATCCTGGCTTCGGACGGCGGCAACAAGATCGCCGTCATCAAGGAAGTCCGCGCCATCACCAACCTCGGCCTGACCGAAGCCAAGGCGCTGGTCGAAGCCGCGCCGAAGGCCGTCAAGGAAGGCGTGTCGAAGGCTGAAGCCGACGACATCAAGGCGAAGCTCGAAGCAGCTGGCGCCAAGGTCGAAGTCAAGTAAGCGCCTTTTCGGACTTACCGATTTCAGGAAAGGGCGGTCCCGCTGGGGCCGCCCTTTTCGTTTGCGCAGCGCGGGCGCGGCGTGGGCAAGCAAAAGGGGCCGGAACTGGCGTTCCGACCCCCGGTGCGACCCCGAAGGGATGGCGTCAGGCGCTTACTTGAGCGTCTTGAGGTATTCGATCACCGCCTTGCGCGCGGCCGGATCGGACAGGCCGGCAAAGGTCATCTTGGTGCCGGGCACCTTCTTCATCGGCGCAGTCAGGTATTCGTCGAGCGTGGCATCATCCCAGGTCAGCTTGGCGTTCTTCATCGCGTCGCTGAAGGCATAGCCGGCGATTTCACCCGACTTGGTGCCATAGACCCCGGCCAGGCTGGGGCCGACGCCCATCTTGCCCTTTTCGGTCGAGTGGCAGGCGGCGCACTGCGCGAAGGCGGCAGGTTTGCCATCGGCGGCAGCCGTGGTGGCAGCGGCCGAGGCCGTATCAGCCGGAGCGGCAGCGGTTTCGCTGCTGGTGGCGGTATCGTCCTTGGGTGCGCCGCAAGCGGCAAGGCCCAGCGCCAGCGCCATCGCGGCAAAGGTCTTGGCAGGAATTCGCATGTCTCTCTCCTTGGATCCCCGTTGCCCGCAGCAATCTGGCGGCAACCCCCGTGTTGATCAATGCCGATAGCGGCACTGGCCGCGCGGGCAAAGTGCGTTTCTGTCAGCAGCCCTTGCACGAAGCGCATGATCATGCAGCAATTTCAAGCCCGGCGCGGGATTTTCCAACGCCGGCGTGGTGGGGGCTATCCCCGCCGCGCCAAGATGCCTATCCGGGAGGGCTATGGCTGAACCGGCATCTTCTTCGCCCTGGCGCGCCGAACTGGGGGCAACGCTGCGCCTGGCGGCACCGCTGGCGGGCGCGAACCTGCTGCAGATGCTGGTCTATGCGATCGACGTGATCTTCGTGGCCCGGCTGGGCGAAGAGGCACTGGCGGCATCGAGCCTGGCGACCACGCTGTTCGGGTTGATGATGTGGTGCTTTTCCGGCCTGACGGGTGCCTGTGCGCCGCTGATCGCGGCCGAACTGGGGCGTCGCCGCCATGCGGTGCGCGAAGTGCGCCGATCGGTGCGCATGGCGCTGTGGCTGGCGCTGGGCTGCGGCCTGGTCGGCATGGCCATCGCTGCACAGGGCCGTGCGATCCTGCTCATGACGGGGCAGGATCCGGTGGTTTCGGGCATGGCCGGGCGGTTTCTGGAAATCCTGCTGTGGGCGATGATCCCCAATGTGATGGCCAGCGTGCTGCGCAATTTCGTCTCCGCGCTGGGGCGCCCGGTCTTTGCCACCGCGATCACCGTGCTGGCGATCGCGGTCAATGCGCTGGGCAACTATGCCTTTGTCTTCGGCCATTTCGGCGCCCCGGCGCTGGGGCTCGATGGTTCGGCGCTGTCGAGCGTGGTGACCGCCTTCGCCATGCTGGCGGCCTATGCCCTGGGGATACTGGGTGACCGCCGTCTGCGGCGCTATCGCATCTTCGGGCGCTGGTGGCGGGCGGAATGGTCGCGGCTGCGCGATCTGGTGCGGATCGGGGTGCCGATCGCGCTGATCATCCTGGCCGAAGGCGGCCTGTTCTCAAGCGCGGCCTTCCTGATGGGGCTGATCGGCCAGGCCGAACTGGCCGGGCATACGGTTGCGCTGCAGGTGGCGGCGCTGGCATTCCAGATCCCGTTCGGCGTTGGCCAGGCGGTGACGATCCGGGTCGGCTATCACTTCGGCGCGGGGGACGATGCCGCGGTTGGCCGCGCGGGTAAGGCGGCGCTGGTGCTGGCGCTGGGCTACATGGCCTTGCCGGCGCTGTTGATGATCGGCGTGCCGCGCTGGGTGCTGAGCCTCTATGTCGATCCCGCCGCGCCCGAGAATGCGGCAATGGTCGGCTTTGCGGTGCATTATCTTGGCATTGCGGCTGCGTTCCAGCTGTTCGACGGGCTGCAGGCTGTGATGGCGGGCGCACTGCGCGGCCTGCAGGATACCCGCGTGCCGATGCTGCTGGCGCTGGCGGGCTATTGGCTGTTCGGGTTCGGCACCTCGGTGCTGCTCGGGTTCTTCACCCCGTTGGCGGGGCTCGGGGTGTGGATCGGGCTGGCCGTGGGGCTGGTGGTGGTGGCGGCCCTGCTGCTCAACCGCTGGCTGCGGCGCGAGGCGCTGGGGCTGGTGCCCGACTGGGCGGATTGAATCTTTTTTCGCCTGAGTCCGCTTGACGGTCCTTGGCCCCCTACCCATATGCGCCCCGCTGGCACTCTTGATCCGAGAGTGCCAATCCGCATCTATCTTACGAACGCAAGAGAGAGGGACCATACCCATGTCATTCCGTCCGCTGCACGATCGCGTGCTCGTGCGCCGCGTTGAAGCCGAGGAAAAGACCGCCGGCGGCATCATCATTCCCGACAGCGCCAAGGAAAAGCCGGCTGAAGGCGAAATCGTCGCCGTTGGCACCGGCGCTCGCGCCGAAAACGGCACCATCACCCCGCTCGACGTCAAGGCCGGCGACCGCGTGCTGTTCGGCAAGTGGTCGGGCACCGAAGTCAAGGTTGGCGGTGAAGACCTGCTGATCATGAAGGAAAGCGACATCCTCGGCATCATCGGCTGAGCG
>JAYSCF010000235.1:0-2913 GCA_041915005.1 Novosphingobium sp. | reverse complement strand
GTGCGGCATCAGCTTGCCTTCGCGGGCCTTGTCGGCCAGCGCCTTCATTTCCTTGGAAATCTGCGACACGGTCTTGTTCGCGGCATCGACGATGATCGGCGTGATCAGACCCGAGGGCGCGGCCACGGCGACCGAAATGTCCGAGCGCGAATACTTGCGCAGTTCGTCGCCGGCGAAGCTGACATTGCACTTCGGAACAATCTCAAGAGCCTTGGCCAAGGCCTTGATAAGCAGGTCGTTTACAGAAAGCTTCACGCCCTGCGCCTCAAGCGCCTTGTTCAGCTGCCCGCGCAGCTTGAGCAGCGCGTCGAGCTGCACGTCTACCGTCAGGTAGATGTGCGGAATGGTCTGCTTTGCCTCGGTCAGGCGGCGGGCGATGGTCTTGCGCACATTGTTGAGCTTTTCGGCTTCGTAAGGAATGCCGAAATCAGGCACCGCAGCGGCAGCCACCGGCGCAGAAGCGGCCGCAGGCGCGGCGAGCGGCGCGGCGCCCGGCTGCGCGGCCTCGACGTCAGCCTTGACGATCCGCCCGTTCGGCCCCGAACCCTTGACGCCCGCAAGATCAACTCCGCGATCCGCCGCGATCCGCTTGGCCAGCGGCGAGGCCACCACGCGGTCTCCCGCCGCAACCGGCGCAGCCTTGGCCACCGGCGCGGCAGCAGGAGCCGCGGCGGCAACTGGCGCGGCAGCGACAGGCGCGGGGGCCGGCGCAGCAGCCTTGGGCACCGGCGCCGTGCCTTCATCTTCGCCGGCAAGCGTGGCGATGACCGTGCCGACCTTGACGCCTTCGGTCCCTTCGGGAACGGAAATCGCGGTAATCACGCCTTCATCGACGGCTTCGAATTCCATCGTCGCCTTGTCGGTCTCGATCTCGGCCATGATATCGCCAGACGAAACCGTATCGCCCACCTTGACCAACCACTTGGCCAGCGTCCCTTCCTCCATCGTCGGGGAAAGTGCGGGCATCTTGATCTCGATCGGCATGGGGATTTCGGATCCTCTGAGGGGAATTGTGACGCTACGTCCTTGGCCAAATTGGGCGCTGGGGGCAAGCCCCTTGCCCTGAATTCGTTTGTATCGGATATGTCCAGCGAGTGGGGGAACGGCGATGCGCGTCTATCTGGTAATCATGGACGAAACCGAAGAGGCCGGCGTGGCGCTGCGCTTTGCAGCGCGCCGGGCATCACGCACCGGCGGCACGGTGCACCTGCTGGCGCTGGTTCCGCCGCAGCCCTTCGTCGCCTTTGGCGGAATTCAGGCTACGATCGAGGAGGAGGCCCGCGCCCGCGCCGAGGCGCTGGTAACCTCTGCCGCAGGATCGCTGCTGAGCGAAAGCGAGCGCCCGCCGGTGATCTCGGTCGGGCAAGGCAATGCCACGCAGGTGGTGCGCGACTATCTGGCCCAGCATCCCGAAGTCGCCGCGCTGGTGCTGGGCGCGGCGCCCGCCGGAGGCCCCGGTCCGCTGGTGACCTATTTCTCGGGCAATGCCGGGCAGCTGCCCTGCCCGGTCTATGTCATCCCCGGCGCGATGAGCGACGAAGATCTCGAACGCCTGAGCTAAAGCCTAGCGCCGCCGCCCCTGGTGACGGATGTTGCCCGGTCGGCCCCGCTTTCCGGCCAGGTGCTTGCCCTTTTGCTTGAGCGGTAGCGGCCGTCCGCGCGGCTCGATCCGGCCAGCCGCATCCTCGGGCTCGAACTTTAGCGCGCCGGTCAGCGGATTGGCCTCGGCGAGCCGCAATTGCAGCATGTCGCCGATGGCATAGCGCGTGCCGGTGCGTTCCCCCGTCAGCACGTTGGCACGCTCGTCGTGGAAGAAGCGTTCATCGCCCAGCACCGACACCGGCGCCAGCCCATCGCCCCCCAGCCCGACGATCGTGGCGAACAGGCCAAAGCGCTGCACCCCGGTGATCCGGGTGGCGAACACTTCGCCTACCCGGCCCGCCAGCCAGGCCGCAACATAGCGGTCGATCGTTTCGCGCTCGGCCTGCATCGCGCGGCGTTCGGCGGCACTGATCGCTTCGCTGACCCGGGTCAGATCGCTGCGATCGCGCTCGGACAGGCCCGAGCCCGCCGGCAGATCATCCTTGGGCGCAGGCTGTTCCAGCCCATAGGCATCAACCAGCGCGCGGTGGACGAGCAGGTCGGCATAGCGCCGGATCGGCGAGGTGAAGTGCGCATAGCTGCCCAGCGATAGTCCGAAATGCCCGGCGTTGCGCGGGCCGTAATAGGCCTGGGTCTGGCTGCGCAGCACGGCTTCCATGATCAGCGCCTTCTCCGCCTCGTCGGCAATGTCCTTGAGCAGGCGGTTGAACAGGCTCGACGTGATGACCTGGCCGAGCGCCAGCTTGCGCTCGAAGGTGGAGAGATAGTCCTTGAGCGCCACCAGCTTTTCGCGGCTCGGCGGCTCGTGGATGCGGTAGACGACGGGGGCGACCTTGGCTTCGAGCGCCTTGGCCGCCGCGACATTGGCCGCGATCATGAAGTCTTCAACCACGCGGTGGGCATCGAGCCGTTCGCGCAGCGCGATCTCGGCGATCTTGCCTTCGGCATCGAGCACCACCCGGCGCTCGGGCAGTTCGAGTTCGAGCGGATCGCGCGCGCTGCGCGCCTTTTCGAGCAGCCGCCAGGCGCCCCACAGGTTGGCCAGATGGGCCTCGGCCGCGCCGTCATCAATCCGCCGCTGCGCTTCCTCGTAGGCGATCACTTCGTGGATCTGCACCAGCGCGCGGGTGAAGCGCCATGACGTCACCTTGCCTTCGGCATTGATCTCAAGATGGCAAGCCATCGCCGCGCGCGGCTCTCCGGCGCGCAGCGAACAGACGTCGGCGCTGAGCACTTCGGGCAGCATCGGCACGACGCGGTCGGGGAAATAGACCGAATTGCCGCGCTTGCGCGCTTCGCGGTCGAGCGCGC
>JAYSCF010000234.1:0-2942 GCA_041915005.1 Novosphingobium sp. | reverse complement strand
GGGGGCCATCTGGCTGATCAGCGGGTAAAGCGTGGCGATGCCGCCGACGCCCGCCGCGCTTACCGCTGCAATGTTGATGAAATCGCGCCGCCGCACACCTTCGCCGCTTGCCGCGGCAGGAGTGTCGGTGCCAGCATCATGTGCCATGGTCGAACGTATCCTGTTCTAGCTGGCCGCCCCGGCCCCGCCCCGAAAAGAGCGGAAAAACCAGGGAAACCGTCCTAAATCCTGCGTCCAGGAAGCCCCTTCACGAACCGCCACAAGCCCGATGCAACACCGGTCAAGGTAACGGTTTGGCGCGCCTGATAGACGCGAAGCGCCGCCATGCCAACTGCCAATTTTCACCGGCAGTCATGCCCGCCGCTTCAGCCCCCGGGAAGACCGATCAGCGACATCTGCCGCCCATAGTCCGGCTCCCCGCGCAAGGTCGCGCGGCGATAGGAAAAGAACCGGTCCTCCTCGGCACAGGTATCGCGCCCCAGCCGCTCGACCGCGCCGATTTCAGCCGCCTGCAGGCGGTGGGCGACATAGCCTTCAAGATCGAACTGCTGGTGTCCGGGCCGGCCGGGGACGAAAAAGCGCGCATTGGCCCGATCCGCCTCGGCAAAGCGGGCGGCAAAAGCGGTGTCGACCTCATAGCTCGGCTGGGCGATGCACGGGCCGACTGCCGCCACGATCCGTTCGCGCCGGGCCCCCAGCGCTTCCATTGCCGCGATCGTGGCATCGGTCACTCCGCCGATCGCACCTTTCCACCCGGCATGGGCCGCGGCCACCACCCGGGCAACAGGGTCCGCCAGCAAGACCGGGGCACAATCGGCGGTAAGAATGCCCAGCAGCACCCCGGGACGATCGGTGACCAGGGCATCGGCATGGGGCCGCGCGGCCTCATCCCATTCGCCAGCGACGGCGCATTGGATGCCGTGAACCTGATAGACCGTGACCAGCCGCGCGCCCGGCAACACCGCCGCAACCCCGCGCGCACGGTTTTCCCACACCGGGGTTAGCCGCGGATCTGCCGGGTCCATCGCCCGGGTACCCATGTCGAGCCCGCTGACCAGCCCGGTCGACACCCCGCCGCGCCGCCCGAGAAAACCGTGCGGCACACCGGCCAGCGCCTTGGCAGCAAAGACCTCCACCGGCTCAGGCAAGGCTCTTGCTCACCTGCTCGAAGGTATCGCGCGACAGCTGCGGCGCAGCGGCGATCCGCTCCAGCTCGGCGCGCATCAGCGCCGCGCGGCCCGGCTCGATCCGGCGCCAGCGTCCCAGCGGGGCGACGAACCGCGCCGCCGTCTGCGCGTTGAGCGGATCGAGCGCCAGGATCAGGTCGGCGATCATCCGGTAGCCAGCCCCGCTGGCGTCGTGGAACGCGCCGGGATTGACCGCCATCGCCATGTAGAGCGCCCGCACCCGGTTGGGATTGGTCAGGGTGAAATCGCCATGCCCCGCCAGCGCCGTGACGTGAGCCAGCACGTCGGCATGGAGCGAGCCCGCCTGGAGCGAGAACCACTTGTCGATCACCAGTGCATTGCCGGCGAAACGGGCATGGAAGGCATCGAGCTTGTCCGCGCGCAGCGGGGTATCCAGCCCGCACAGCACCATCAGCGCGCCCTGCCGGTCGGTCATGTTGTCGGCCGCATCGAACTGCGCGGCGGCAAGCCGCGCGGCAAGGTCGGGCGCCCCGGCGGCGAGCAGGACCAGCGCCTGGGTCTTGAGCTTGCGGCTGCCGCGTGCCGTCGCCGAAAGATCATAAGGCACGGCGCTGGCCCGTGCATGGAGCGCCACCAGCTCTTCACGCAAGGCCGCGCCAAGGAAGGCTTTCAACCCTTCGCGCTCGGCATGGATCGCGCCCGGATCGGCCACGGCAAGCTGTTCGGCAAGATAGGCCTCGCCCGGCAGGATCATCAGTTCGCCGCGCATCAGGTCGTCAAGCGCGGGATCGGCGATCACCGCGGCAAAGGCCCGGGCGATCGCCTCGCGCCCGGCATCGCGTTCGGCCGCGCACAGCGTGCCGCCGCCAACCAGGGCAACCAGGTGCTGGACCACGAGCTGTTGCAAGGCTTCATAGCGGGCGAAAGGATCATCATCGTGCGCCGCCAGGAACACGAGATCGGCCTCGGCCTGACCGGCATCGATCGCCACCGGCGCGGAGAAGCCACGGTTGATCGACAGCACCGGACGCGCGGCGAAGCCGGGGAAGCGCAGCGTCACTTCGGGCTCGCTCAGCGTGATCAGCAATTCGCCGCCGTGCTGGCCGGTGGTCCGATCGAACAGCGCCAGGCGCAGCGGGATCACCATCGGCAGCTTGTCAGTCTGGCCCGGGGTGGGCGGAACGATCTGCGACAAGGTCAGGCTGGCCACGCCATCGCCATGGTCCAGCCGGACGGTGACCCGCGGCGTGCCGGCCTGCGAATACCAGCGCCGGAACTGGGTGAGATCGATCCCGGCACCGTCCTCGATCGCGCGGACAAAATCCTCGCAGGTCGCCGCCTCGCCATCGTGGCGCGCAAAGTAGAGGTCGGTGCCCTTGCGGAAGCGCGCCTCGCCGACCAGCGTGCGCATCATGCGGATCACCTCGGCGCCCTTGTTATAGACGGTCGCGGTGTAGAAGTTCGAGATTTCCTGATAGCTGTCGGGCCGGATCGGATGGGCCAGCGGGCCCGAATCCTCGGGAAACTGGGCGCTGCGCAGCACGCGCACGTCCTCGATCCGCTTGACCGCCGCCGAGCCCATGTCCTGGCTGAACAGCTGGTCGCGCAGCACGGTGAAACCTTCCTTCAGGGACAGCTGGAACCAATCGCGGCAGGTCACCCGGTTGCCCGACCAGTTGTGGAAGTATTCGTGGGCAACCACGCCCTCGATCCCGTCATAGTCCATGTCGGTGGCAGTGTCGGGATCGGCCAGGATGTAGCGGGTGTTGAAGACGTTGAGCCCCTTGTTCTCCA
>JAYSCF010000233.1:0-2947 GCA_041915005.1 Novosphingobium sp. | reverse complement strand
AGGCTGACGGCAATGCCCTTCCACGCCAGCACCAGCCCGGCCGCGCCGACCACCATGATGCCGATTTCGCACAACTTGACGATGCGGATGATGCGGGCCTTGTCGTGGGTGTCGGCCAGTTGCCCGGCCAGCGCCGAAAGCACCACGAACGGCAGGATGAACAGCGCCGATGCGACCGCGCTGAACGTGCCTTCGGCCTCGGGCGAATTGTACACCGAATAGACCACGAAGAACGCCATCGCGTTCTTGAACAGGTTGTCGTTGAAGGCGCCAAGCAGCTGGGTCACGAACAGCGGCAGGAAGCGCCGGCTGTGGATCAGTTTGGTCTGGGTTGTCATGCTCTCGCTTCGGGCGGCCCGTATCGGTGCGGACCCTAGCGGGCAGCGCGATGCGAACAAGCCCCATAAGGCTCTTTTGCACCGGCACTTGGCTCGCTATGCCGTAAAGCCATGTTGACGTTACCGAACCTGCTGACCTTGTCCCGGATCATTGCCGTGCCGCTGCTGGCGGGCCTGTTGTGGTGGCCGCACTGGCAAGGTGGCTACGGGATCGCTTTCGCGCTCTACTGCCTGATGGGCATTACTGACTATTTCGACGGCTATCTGGCCCGCGCGCAAGGCGCGGTGAGCAAGCTGGGGCAGTTTCTCGATCCGATTGCCGACAAGATCATGATCGCCGCGGTGATCCTGGTGCTGGCCGCCCAGGGCGTGCTGACCGGCCCTTATGTTGGCGATGCGCACGTGATCGCCGGGCTGGTGATCCTGATTCGCGAGATCGCGGTTTCGGGCTTGCGCGAATTTCTCGGCGGGCTGCGGGTGTCGATGCCGGTCAGCCGGCTCGCCAAGTGGAAGACCACGTTCCAGATGGTTGCGCTGGGCGCGCTGATCCTGGGCCGGGCCACCCCGTGGTGGACGGTGCAAGCCTTCGGGATCGCGATGAATTTCCCGCACACCGTGGGGCTCATCACGCTGTGGACGGCAGCCGTACTGACCGTGATTACCGGCTGGGATTACCTGCGGGTCGGCCTCAAGCACATGGATTGATCCCGGCGGGATCCCAGCGCGCCTAGCCTGCGCGCAGTTCCTCGGCGAGCAGGCGGAATTCCTCGGCACGCGGGCTGTTCTTGCGCCAGACCAGTGCGATTTCGCGATTGGCCGTGGCGCTGGCGAGCGGGCGGGCCACCACGTTGGTGCCATTCAGAATTCCGGCATCCAGCGCCATTTCCGGCAGCATCGTCAGGCCCAGCCCATTGTCGACCATCTGCACCAGCGTGTGCAGGCTGGTGCCGATCATGGTTGCCGATGCGCGCAGTTCGGGGCGGTTGCAGGCGGCAAGAGCGTGTTCCTTGAGGCAGTGGCCATCCTCAAGCAGCAGCAGCCGGTTTTCGTCGATCAGGTCGGGTGAGATCTCGGCCGGGGGATCGCGCGGATCATCCTTGGGAAAGGCCACGAACAGCGCATCGAGCTCGATCGTCTCCTTTTCGACCTCGCCGGTGGCATAGGGCAGGGCGAGCAGCACGCAGTCCGAGCGCCCGTGGTGCAGCGATTCGATCGCCGCGGCGCTGGTTTCCTCGCGCAGGTAGAGCTTCAGCTGCGGACGCTCGCGGCGCAGGCGCGGCAGCATCCGGGGCAGCAGGAACGGCGCGATGGTGGGGATCACGCTCAGCCGCACGTCGCCCGACAGCGGCTGGCCGGCGCTTTGTACCATGTCCGAGAGTTCCTCGGCCTCGCGCAGCAGGCGGTGGGCCTTGGCCACCACGGCATTGCCCAGCGGGGTAAAGCGCACCGCGCGCTTGGTCCGTTCGACCAGCACCACGCCGAGCAGCGTTTCCAGATCGCGCAGGCCTGCCGAAAGTGTCGATTGCGAGACGAAGCAGGCATCGGCCGCGCGCCCGAAATGCCCATGCTCGTGCAGCGCAACCAGATATTGCAGCTGCTTGAGCGTGGGCAGGTAGGTGCTCATTCGGCCCCGTCCGTGGCCTCGTGGGTGGCTTCGTCCGCGGCCTCGGGCGCTGCGCTCGGTTCATCGGCCACGTCATCGGCGGCGGTTTCTGGCGTTTCGCCCTTGCCGCCGATTTCATCGATGTGGGCCATCTTGAGCCGGTTCTTGACCACCGCGAACGCGAGCTTGCCTTCGACCAGTTCCAGCGCATCGCGCCCGAACTGTTCATAGCGCCAGCCTTCGAGCAGCGGCAGTTCGCGCACGCCGGCCGCCAGCAGTTCAAGGTCTTCGCTGCGCGCCAGCAGGCGGGCGGCAACGTCGATCTCGCGGCTGCGGATCTTGAGCAGCAGCTTCAAGAGATCGGCCACCAGCGCGCCTTCCTTGCCCAGCGGCGCGCCGCGTGGGGTGCGGGCCGGCAGTTCGGCATCGCTGAGCGGGGTGGCGGCATCCAGCGTCGCCATCAGCCGCTTGCCGATTTCGTTGTCCTTCCAGCCCGCCGAAAGCCCGCGGACCTTGGCGAGGTCGGCCTGGGTCTTGGGCGGGTGGCTGGCGATGTCGGCCAGGGTTTCGTCGCGGGCAATGCGGCCGCGCGGGATGTTCTTGTCCTGCGCCTCGAACTCGCGCCAGGCGGCCAGCGCCTTGAGCCGGCCGAGCATCGCCGGATTGCGGCCGCTGGCGCGGATGCGCAGCCACGCCGTGTCGGGATCGTTGCGATAGTTCTCGGGATCGGCGAGCTTTTCCATCTCGGCGTCGAGCCACTGCCCGCGCCCGGTCTTGATCAGCCGCTTGAGCAGCTTGGGGAAGATCTTCGACAGGTGGGTCACGTCGCCGATCGCGTAGTCGATCTGGCGCGCGTCGAGCGGGCGGCGCGACCAGTCGGTGAAGCGGGCGCCCTTGTCGACGCTGATGCCCAGCCAGGATTCGACGAGGTTCGAATAGCCGATCTGCTCGGACTGGCTCACCGCCATCATCGCGTTCTGGGTATCGAAGATCGGGTGCGGGGTCT
>JAYSCF010000232.1:0-2962 GCA_041915005.1 Novosphingobium sp. | reverse complement strand
TTCGTGGCCATTCCTAAAATAGAAATTGGGCCACTCAGAAGGGGGCAGATCATTTCGTCTGCTGCTGCATTTCCGGCTCCACACAGATGCCCTGCAACTTGGCGGCGTCGGCGATTCCTCTGTGGAGTTGCCCAGACACAGCGGCAAGCGCCGCATATAGATTGTCATTGGCGGCACCGTCAGCGGCGCCTTCGAGCCGGTCCAAGCTGCGCACGAGGCGGTCAAGCAAACCTGTCAGCGTCAGCACCTCTTGGGGACTCGGGGTATCGCCTGCCGCGATGGCCTTCGCGCGTTCAACAGGTTCCCGGCTTTCCCGCACAGGCTGCACAATACGCGATGCTGCCGCCAGCTTCGGCGCCAAGCACCCTGCACGATGCCTGCCCAAGCTCGATTTCGATGCACCAAACTGCGCCGCAGTAGGAACGAGCGCCGCACCAATCGACAGCGCCGCGTCAATCGCGGCGAGATCAGGGCGTTGACAGATCGAGCAGGCAGGAGAGGCCATGGTATTATAATACCATGGCGCGGGGTCGATGTGAATCGTTGATCTTCCCGGCTTTCCCATGAGGCCGGTGCGGTGTGAGGCTATGGTGAGCCCCACCGGGGGGCATGACGCTGCTGGTCCCATACCCCTGCCTGTCGGGCCATCAGGCCCATGCTCGTCCATCAAATCCACGGCACATTGAGCTGGGACTTACCCGATAATCGGGGCGAATTGAGCCTCGGGAGCGTGACGCAAGCGGGCGAAAACAAGCTGGGGCCAGACGCTAACGCTAGTGTATGTAGGTGGGCAGTAGGGGGGCTTGGGGGTCACATTGGGGGTTATTTAAAAACCGCATTCATATTTATGTATATTTATCAATTATATAATCTGATTTCGCGGTTCCCGCTACCGCTCCACTTCCCACATGCGATCCGGCCTGAAAATCACGCGCCTATCCGCGGCGCGTATCGGCGGGCGCGGAGCTTGCTGCGATGATGTGGGAGAGTTTGGAGGCCCGAGCCGGAATCGAACCGGCGTAAACGGATTTGCAATCCGGTGCGTAACCACTCCGCCATCGGGCCTCGTCCCGTGGTCACCCACGAGAAGCGCGCCCCTAGCTTAGCTGGCGGGCGGGCGCAACTCGATTCATGCACCGCGCATCAGGCGATGCGCGCGAAACTCACCTCGCGGCGGGCGGGATCGGCGCGATCCAGCCGGACCCGGATCGGGGTGCCAGGGGTAACGCCGTGGGCCTGGACCCGCGCCACCACCGGCAGATCGCAGAGCTGAAACCGCGCCCCGCTTTCGGCCAGGTCGGTGACCACGGCGGCAAAATTCTCGCCTTCACGGCCGGCAAGGATCGCCGCTTCGGCCAGATCGACCACCGCGCGTTCGACCTGGGCCGAGCGCGCGCCGGCCTTGGCCATCACCGCGGGCAGGCGGGCGAAGGCTTGGGTTGCGGCGGCGGGAACGGCCGCGCCATTGGCCACAGCCAGCGCCGCGCTGACCACGTAGCGATCGGCCAGCCGCCTGAGCGGGGCCGTGGCGTGACAATAGGTGGCTGCCATCGCCGCATGCCACGGCACCACCCCGGGCTGATAGGGAACATAGCTGGCCCCGGCGCCCGCCCGGCGCACCGCCAGCATGAAGGCCGCGTCGCTGGGCCGGGCAGGGTCGAGCATCCGTTCGAACTGTTCGAGGCTGGCGGCATCGGGCCAGGTCAGGCCAAAGGCGCGGGCGGTGTGGCGCAGCCGCGCGGTGGCATAGGCATCAGGCCCGTTCATCACTCGGAACAGGCCCGTTCCGGCCTGGAACAGCGCCTGTGCCACGGCCAGATTGGTCGCCAGTGACAGCGCCGCATTGCGGGTTTCGGACGCCAGCATCGGGCGAAACCGCAAGGTATAGTGCCCGCCGCCATTGTGTTCGACCTGTTGTTCGGGCGGATCGACGCGGGCCGCGCCGCGCTGGTCTTCGGCGGCCGCGATCCGGCGGGCGAGTTCGGCAAATCCGGCAGGCAGGTCTTCATCGCGCACGGCGTCATAGGCCAGCTTGGCCCGGCTGCGGATCACCGCGCGCTCCGCCCCTTCCAGCGTGACCGCGCCATCGGGCGCGACCCGGGTGGTAAAGACCACCGCCGGGCGCGGCCCATCCGGCAGCAGGCTGGCCGCGCCTTCGGCCAGCACCGGGGGATAGAGCCCGGCCTTGCCATCGGGGAGGTAGGTCGTCTCACCCCGCACCCAGGCCTCTTCATCCAGGGAATCGCCATCCCCCACGAACCACGCCACATCGGCAATCGCATAGTGGAGCAGCAGGTCGGCTCCCGCAGCCTCGATGGCAAAGGCCTGATCGAGATCGGTCGAACTGGCCGGATCGAGCGTTACGAAGGACACACCGGTGCGATCGACATGGCTATCGGGCACGCGCTGTGCGGCCTGCCTTGCAGCGTCAAGCGCCGCCGGGGGGAAATCGGCAGGCACGCGGAACTGCGCGCGGATCTGGGCCAACCCATCGCCCAGCAGGCGATCGGGATCGTGTAGCGCCTTCATGGCATTGGGCTAACCCGCCCGCCGCCGCTTGCCAAGCCGGCATGGCTCGCGCAACAGTGCGGGCAAGGCGGGAAACGGCATTGACGCACCGCCGAAGCCTTTAGTAAGTATCGCTTACAAATTCCGGAACCGCCGGAGAGGAGCACCATTGCCATGAAGACCCGCGCCGCCGTTGCGTTTGCGCCCAAGCAGCCGCTTGAAATCGTCGAAGTCGATCTGGAAGGCCCCAAGGCCGGCGAAGTCCTGGTCGAAATCATGGCGACTGGCATCTGCCACACCGATGCCTATACGCTCGACGGGTTCGACAGCGAAGGGATCTTCCCCTCGATCCTCGGCCATGAAGGTGCAGGCATCGTGCGCGAAGTCGGCCCCGGGGTAACTTCGGTCAAGCCCGGCGATCACGTGATCCCGCTCTACACGCCGGAATGCCGCC
>JAYSCF010000231.1:0-3028 GCA_041915005.1 Novosphingobium sp. | reverse complement strand
ATTGCGATCAAGCCAGCGCGCTGTTTCGCCCAGCGCCGCCAGCACCCTGCCGCGCAGCGCCTTGTCATGCCCCGAAAGGATCAAGGGTGCATGAACCAGCCAGTTGAGTTCGCGCGTCCCGGCATTGCCGACGCTCCACGCCGGCCCCTTGCCAGGGCGCGCGGGTGGCTTGGCATTGGCGGCGAGCCAGTTGGCGAGGATTTTTTCGGCCAGCGGCGCGGCCTGCTCGCGCGGGGCGCTGGCTTCCAGATCGGCCAGCCACGAAAACGAATGGACCACCCGTTCGAGCGGCGGGGTCATCCGCGCCGCGCCGGCAAAATCGATCTGGGCAATCGGGGCCTTGACCCCGTGGACCAGGAAATGCCCCGCGCGGATCGCGGTGCCGGCCACCCGGCTGCCGGGCAGCGGATTGAGCACCGTGGCGAGCAGGCGCAGCTTGGCCGGCTTGCGGAACGGGCCCGATAGCGCCGCAGCCGGCACCCCGAGCCGATAGGCCAGCCGCACCAGCCGATCCCCGGTACCAACCGCGGGCGGGGCAAAGTTGGCCAGGGCCAGCGCGCGGCCCGGTTCGATCACTTCGCCGACAGCCTCGCCGGCTTCGGCGGCGTGCAGCTCTTCGAGGTCCGCCGCCAAGGCCGCGTCGTCCCCGCCATCCCGTTCACCGCCGGTGTTGGAGAGGACGCTCGCCATGGCTTAGCCCTGCGCCTTGAGCGCGGCGATATTGGCCGCATAGCAATCCGGCCCGCCCTTGAAGGTTGCGGTGCCCGCCACCAGCACGTCGGCACCGGCCGAAACGCAAAGCGGCGCGGTGGTCACATCGACCCCGCCATCAACCTCAAGCCGGATGTCGCGGCCCGACTTGTCGATCATCTTGCGCACGGCTTCGATCTTGCGCAGCTGGCTGGTGATGAAGCTCTGCCCGCCAAAGCCGGGATTGACGCTCATCACCAGCACCAGGTCGATGTCGTCGATCAGGTAATCGAGCATCTTGGCCGGGGTCGCGGGATTGAGCGAAATGCCCGCCAGCTTGCCGGTCGCCTTGATCGCCTGGACAGTGCGGTGGGTGTGGGCGCCCGCTTCGGGATGGACAGTGATGATATCGGCCCCGGCATCGGCGAAGGCCTGGATATAGCTGTCGACCGGCGAGATCATCAGGTGGACATCAAGCGGCTTGGTGGTGTGCGGGCGCAGCGCCTTGACCACCATCGGGCCGATCGTGATGTTGGGCACGAAATGGCCATCCATCACATCGACGTGGATCCAATCGGCCCCGGCGGCATCGACGGCGCGCACCTCTTCACCCAGCCGGGCAAAATCGGCGGACAGGATCGAGGGCGAAATCAGCGGGCTGGGCATGGGCAACACGGCTCCTTTCCCGGCGCTTACCTACCACATCTAGGGGCGACAAGCCGCACAAATCCGTTTTTCCACACAGTATCTGCGACCTTGGCCCGGCTTGCGCCAGCCCGTTCGCAAATGGCATCGCTTTGGCCCGATTTTTGCCCGATTCAGCGCCTATTGACGGCGCCGACCAAAGTTGGGAACGACGGCCTTGCCTGGGGGCGCCGGCGACATCCGCGCGGGCCATCCCCGTTTGGGATAGATCGACGCTGATGAAACTGCCCCGGAACCTCCGCGCACTGGCCGCCTTGGGCGCAGCGCCATTTGCCGCGCTTGCCCTTGCCAGCCCGGCCGCTGCCGCACCGGCCACCGCCACGCCGCCCGCGGGCTGCACCGGCCCGGCCAGCCCCTATTGGCTCAACGTCATCGCCGAAGGCCTGCGCAATGGCGATGGCCTGCTGGCGGTGACGCTCTATGCCGACGATTCATCCAAGTTCCTGATCAAGCACGGCTCGCTCTATGTCGGCCGGGTCGCGGCCCAAGGCGGCAGCACCCGGGCCTGCATCTTCGTGCCCAAGCCCGGGGTCTATGCCCTCGCGCTCTACCATGACGAAAACGCCAACCGCTCGTTTGACCGGACCAGCGTAGGCTTTCCCGCCGAAGGGTTCGGCTTCTCGAACAACCCGGCCACCCTGGCCGGGCTGCCCGCCTTCAAGTCGGTGCGGATCGCCGTGCCCAAGACCGGGCTGACCACCCGGATTTCGATGAAGTATCCCTGAGCCCGATCAGCCGTAGATTTCGGGCAGTTCGGCCGGGGCCTGCGCCTCGGCCAGTTGGTGGGCGCGCGGATCGTCGACATCGAGCCACCAGGCCGTGCCGATGTCCATCGTCGCCGCGCGGCCACTGTCGGCCAGCCGCTGCATCCCCTCGGACAGACTGCCGGCCTGGCCAGCGTCGATCGCGGCCTGGATCGCGGCGGCCAGTTCGGGCGTCGCCAGGAACGCGCCGCAATCAACCGCATCGTAATCGGCAATGGTCTTGCCGATCGCGGTGATGAACCCCGCCGCGTTGCGCTTGACCCAGGTGGCGTCATCGGGATCGATCAAGGGATGATCACAGCGCCGGTCGATCGCGAGCGTCACGCCGCGGTCCGCCCCGCCCTGCCGGGCAAGGCTGGCAAGGATCGGTGCTGAAAAGATGTGGTCCGACATCATCAGCAGATAGTCGCCCTCGATCACGCTGGCGCCCGCCATCACCGACCAGCCATTGGGCTTGGACCAGTCCGCGACCCGCTGCGCCACGACCGGGATGCCCGCCCGCTCGGCAAGGGCGGGCAGCGCGGCTTCGAGCCGCTCCGCCTCGTGGCCGGTCACCACCACCACGCGGCGCACGCCGGCAGCCTTGGCCTGGCGCACCCCGAGTTCGAGCAGGGGAACCCCCGCAATCGGGGTCATCGGCTTGGAATCGGAAATATCGCGCAGGCGGCTGCCGAACCCGGCGGCAATGATCAGGGCGTCCATCGATCGACCTCTTGAAACAACAACGGCGCCGGTCAGCCAAACCGACCGGCGCCGTCAATGTGGTGTGCCAGCTGGCGCTTATTCAGCGGCGAGCGGGGCTTCCGAAACATATTCGTCGACCATCTGGGCAGCCAGATCGTCGTTGAACTGCTGCGGCGGGTGCTTGC
>JAYSCF010000230.1:0-3041 GCA_041915005.1 Novosphingobium sp. | reverse complement strand
CCGATACCGTGGCTGACCGGGTCGGGGTCGAACTCGCGATGCTGCCCACCGCGCGGGTCGCGACGGAAAGCTGGAACACCCACGGCACGATCATCGAGGTGGCCAGCCTCGATGAAGCACCGGCACTGGCCAATGCGCTGGCGGCCGAACACGTGCAACTGGCGGTCGATGATCCCCAGCCGCTGATGGATGCGATCCGTCATGCCGGCTCGGTGTTCATGGGCCGCATGACCCCCGAAGCGGTCGGTGACTATGTCGCCGGCCCCAACCACGTCCTCCCCACGGGGCGGCGCGCGCGGTTTTCCTCGGGCCTCTCGGTGCTGGACTTCATGAAGCGCACCAGCTTCATCCAGCTTGACGAGGCCGCGCTCAAGGCCGTTGGCCCAGCCGCAATCGCGCTGGCCCAGGCCGAGGGCCTCCCCGCGCACGCCCGCTCGATCGAAGTAAGGCTCGGCATATGAAAGCCCGTTCCAAGGAGCGCGCCGCAGCGCGTCTCGCCGCCGTCCAGGCGCTCTATCAGCTCGACATGGAGGGCACCCGCATGGCGACCCTGCTGGACGAGTTCCATCGCCACCGGCTCGGCGCCGAAATCGAGGGCGCCCAATATGCCGACGCCGAAGTCGAATTCTTCGACGCGGTCGTCAAAGGCGTGGATGCCCGCCGCGACGAAATCGACGCCCTGCTGGGCGAGCGTCTGGCCGAAGGCTGGAAGCTGGAGCGGCTCGACAAGACCATGCTCCAGATTCTGCGCTCGGGCGCCTGGGAACTGATGGCCCGTGCCGATGTGCCGACCGCCACCGCGATCAGCGAATACGTCGATGTTGCCCACGCCTTCTTCGAGGCGCGCGAGGCAAAGTTCGTCAACGGCGTGCTCGATGCCGTCGCCAAGGCGGTGCGGTAAGCTAATCGTTTAGAGCCTTCTCCCTTGATGGGGGAAGGATACCGTAGCTTGCGAGCTTGCTCGCTAGCAAAGGTTGGATGGGGGTGATCTCTCGGCTAAGCACAACGCCGATGAAGAAGCGCCCGCCATCCACTGCAGTCCGCCGTGCCCGCCAATTGCGCGGCAATCCGACTGACGCGGAACAGCGGATGTGGCTATTGCTTAGGAAAGATTTTCCCGCAGCACGGTTTCGCCGCCAGGTGCCGATGCGGCACTACATTGCGGATTTCGTCAGCCACAGACACAAGCTGGTGATTGAGCTGGACGGCGGCCAGCACAACGCGGCCGTCGATGCAGCTCGCACAGCGGTGATCGAAGCTGAAGGCTACACGATTTTGCGTTTCTGGAACCACGAGGTTCTTGGCAATGGCGATGGATGCATGATCCGGCTGGAGCAATGCTTGCGGAAAGAACACCCCCATCCAGCTGCGGCTAGCGAGCAAGCTCGCAAGCCTACGCATCCTTCCCCCATCGAGGGGGAAGGACTGTGACAACCGAAGCCGCCTTTATCGAGGCCCTGCGCGCGCTGGCGACGCACCCCGCCGCGCGCGGGCTGGATGATGATGCCGCCGTGCTGGAACTGGGCGGCGAAGCCCTGGTCCTGACCCATGACAGCATGGTCGAAGGCGTCCACTTCCTGCCCGATCAGGATCCCGCCGACGTGGCGTGGAAACTAGTCGCCACCAATATCTCGGATCTGGCCGCCAAGGGCGCCAAGCCGCTAGGCGTACTGCTCGGCTATCAGCTGGGCGCCGATGACGCGCGGTTCCTTGAAGGGCTGGCCGAGGCGCTGGCCCATTACGGTGCGCCCTTGCTGGGCGGCGATACCGTTGGCCGCGGCCCGCATGGCGGGCAGGCGCTGGGCCTGACCGCGCTGGGCCGCGCCGTGCACCGCCCGGTGCCTTCACGCAGCGGCGCACAGGCGGGCGATGGCCTGTGGCTGTGCGGCCTGCTCGGCGGGGCGATGGTCGGGCTCGAGGCCCTGCGCGCGGGCGACGGTGACAGCCTGGCCTATCGCCGCCCGCAAGCGCTGCTGGCCGAAGGGTTGGCGCTTGCCCCGCAAGTCACCGCGATGATGGATGTCTCGGACGGGCTGCTGCTGGATGCCACGCGGATGGCCCGCGCCAGCGGCGTGACCCTGGCGATCGACAGCCGCGCCGTGCCGCTGGCCTGCCTTGAAGACCGCCGCGCCGAGGCGCTGCGCTGGGGCGATGACTATGCCCTGCTGTTCACCCTGCCCCCGGCAGTCCAGCCGACGGCGGCAGCGGTACAGATCGGATCGGTCCTGCCTGCAGGCCAGGCCGCGATCCTGCTCGATGGTGCCGCGCCGCCCGCCGGAAAGCCGCTCGGCTACGAACACGGCTAGGCCGTTTTTCCGCCTTCCGGCCGCCCGAATTGGAGGGCTTGCGCAGGCTCTTTGCTGCCCTATACCTTGTGGTTGAGAACAGTCCCGCACAAGCGGGCGTCTTGGGGAACGCTAACGTTCAAGGATAGCCAGAAGGGGGGTACCCTGAAGTGAGTCTAGTTGTAATCTCGATTGCCCTGGGGGCATTGGCCGTAGTCTACGGCTTCATCACCAGCCGCCAGGTGCTTGGCGCACCGGCCGGTAACGCAAAGATGCAGGAAATTGCCGGCGCCATCCAGGAAGGTGCGCAGGCCTATCTCAAGCGCCAATATACTGCCATTGCCATCGTTGGCGTGGTCGTGGCAGTGATCGTGGCGGCAACGCTCGGCACCGTCCCGGCTGCGGGCTTCGTGCTGGGCGCGGTGCTGTCGGGCGCGGCGGGCTTCATCGGCATGAACGTGTCGGTGCGCTCGAACGTGCGCACCGCGGCGGCCGCGCAGGCCGGTCTGCAACAGGGCCTGACGCTGGCGTTTCGCGCCGGCGCGATCACCGGGATGCTGGTGGCCGGCCTCGCACTGCTCGCGATCGCGGGCTTCTTCTGGTATCTCACTGGTCCCTCGGGCCTGGGCGCGGATAGCCGCCCGGTGGTTACCGGCCTGACCGCGCTGGCGCTGGGCGCTTCGCTGGTTTCGATCTTCGCGCGCCTTGGCGGCGGGATCTTCACCAAGGCCGCTGACGTCGGCGCCGACCTGGTCG